>CACGHX010000009.1 GCA_902573065.1 uncultured Pelagibacteraceae bacterium
ACACAACACCAATGCCACACAATGGTGCACGACCGCCAAAAAAAAGGAGAGTATAATGGAAAACATAAATATTATTGATAAAAACTGGAAATCATTAATCAAACCAACAAAATTAGCAATAACAAGTAATGACGATAAGTCTATAGCAAAGGTTATTGCTGAACCTCTTGAAAAAGGTTTTGGTCAAACAATAGGAAATGCTTTAAGAAGAATATTGTTATCATCAATTCAAGGAGCTGCTGTTACTGCGATACAAATAGATGGTGTTCTTCATGAATTTTCCTCTATAAAAGGTGTCAGAGAAGATGTTACTGATATTGTTTTGAATGTTAAAAATTTGGCAGTTAAGCTTAATTCATCTGGATCTAAAAAATTAATCTTAGACGCTACAGGACCAAAAGAAGTTAAAGCAAGAGATATAACATCAGTAAATGGTGTTGAAATATTAAATTTAGATCAAACTATATGTAATCTTGATGAAAAAACTAAATTCCATATGGAGCTAGTTGTTAATAGTGGTAGAGGATACGTATTAGCGCAAAAAAATAAATCTGAAGATACTCCTTTAGGATTAATTGCAATTGACTCACTATTTAGTCCTGTTAAAAAAGTTTCTTACTCTATAGACAGCACAAGAGAGGGTGAGGCACTTGATTACGATAAACTTACAATGCAAGTTGAAACCAATGGAACAATACCCGCAGAAGACGCAGTCGCGTTTGCTGCAAGAATATTCCAAGACCAACTTTCAATGTTTGTGAATTTTGAAGATCCTAAAGAAATTCCTACGCAAACTAAATCTACAGAACCAGAATTTAATAAAAACCTGTTAAAAAGAGTTGAAGAACTAGAATTATCAGTAAGATCTATGAATTGTTTAAAAAATGATAATATAATTTATATCGGTGATCTTGTTCAAAAATCTGAGTCTGAGATGTTAAGAACTCCAAATTTTGGACGAAAATCATTAAATGAAATTAAGGAAGTTCTAAGTTCTATGTCATTATATTTAGGCATGGAAATACCTAACTGGCCCCCAGATAATATTGTTGAATTATCTAAAAAACTAGAGGAAAGCACATATTAAATGAGACACAGATTTAGTTATAGAAAGCTAAACAAAACCTCAGAGCATAGAAAAGCTTTATTTAAAAATATGTTAAATTCCTTAATTAAATATGAACAAATCGTAACCACATTACCTAAAGCAAAAGAATTAAAACCCAAAATAGATAAAGTTATAACTATTGGAAAAAAATCTGATCTAAATAATAAGAAAAGCTTATTTAGTAAATTACAAGATAAAAATTCTGTAAAAAAAGTATTTGAGACGCTTTCTAAAAGATATGCTAATAGAAAAGGTGGTTACTCAAGAGTTCTTAAAGCTGGATTTAGAACCGGAGATGATGCACCGATGGCTGTTATCGAACTTGTTGATAGAGATGAAAATGCTAAAAAAATCGACAAACCAAAAAAAGTTGATACCTCTAAAAAAGAAAAAGAACCAGTTAAAAAAGCTGCTGCAAAGTAACAACTAAATCTTAATATGAAAAGCAAATATGTAGTCAAAAAAGACTATCATAACACTAGATTTGATAGATGGTTTAAACAAAATGTTTCAGATATCCCACAATCACTAATAGAGAAATTAATAAGAAAAAATAAAATCAAAGTTAATAAAAAAAAAACAAAAACTAAATATAGGGTTCAATCAAATGATCAAATTGAAATATTTAATCTTGAAAAAATAAAACATAGAAAAAAATCTGAAATAAAATTATACATACCTTCTGAAAAAGAAAAGAAAACATATGGCAGTTTTGTTATAGAAAATAATGATAATTTCATTGTTATAAACAAACCATCAGGGATTCCTGTTCAATCAGGAACTAAGTCTTTTAAAAATATTATAGACATTTTAAAAAACACAGAATATTTTAATAATTCAAAACCCTTTATAGTTCATAGACTTGACAAAGAAACATCTGGTGTCATGATAGTTGCAAAAAATAGAGAATATGCACAATTACTTACATCATTGTTTAGAATAAGAAAAATACACAAACTTTATATTGCAGTTACACATGGATCAGTAAATAAAGAATTACAAGTAATGAGGGATGATTTAATTTTGTACGAAAAAAATAGAAAAGTAATTCAAAAAGCTATTTCTTATATAAAAGTTTTAAAATCTAACAATAAATACTCACTTGTTGAGTTAAAACCAATTACAGGGAGAAAACACCAATTAAGAAAACAATTATTTAATATTGGACATCCGGTAGTAGGTGATGACAAATATTCGTTCAAAAATAGTAGAAATATTAAAAAATGATAAAATTTGTATACCAAAACAAACCCGAGGGTACAGGGCACGCAGTTTTACAATGTAAAAAATATTTGAAAGGCACACATTTTCTGATGCTTTTAGCAGATGATTTGATTGTAAAAAAAAATTGCTCAAAAGAGATGATTTCATTACACAATAAAACTAAGGGATCTGTTATAGCAACCAGAAAAGTAGAAAGAAAAACAGTTTCAAGATGGGGAATTCTTGGTTTCAAAAACAAGGCAAAGAATTCATTTATTATAAATGATGTTGTTGAGAAGCCAAAATTAAGTGAGGCACCATCAAATTATGCCATAATTGGAAGATATATTTTACCGATGAAAATACTTTCTGTTTTAAAAAATCAAGGTAAAGGTAAAGGTGGCGAGATACACATCACTGACGCAATAAAGACTTTAATTAAAAAAAATGAAAAGTTTTATGGAAACATATTTAAGGGAAAATATATGGATTGTGGAACACTCGATGGATTTATTAATTCTGGACTCACAATTTCTAAATATTTATAAAAAATTAATATGAAAATATGTATGATAGGTTCAGGCTATGTTGGTTTAGTTAGTGGAACCTGTTTTGCAGATCTTGGAAATAAAGTTTATTGTGTTGATAAAGATAAATCTAAAATAAACAAACTTAAAAATTCTTTTTCACCGATATACGAACCTGGTTTAGAAGATTTAATAAGAAATAACCTAAGAGCAAAAAGACTTGTTTTTACTAATGATCTAAAAAAAGCAATTGAAAACTCACAAATAATTTTTATTTGTGTTGGTACACCAACAAAAAAGGGATCAAATTTGGTTGATCTTTCACAAGTATACAGCGTTACAAAATCAATATCTAAATACATCAAAAGTTATAAAATCATAGTAACTAAATCAACAGTTCCAGTCACAACTGGAGATCAGATAGAGAAAATAATTAGCAAAAGAGTTAAAAAATCTTTATTTGATGTTGTGTCTAATCCTGAATTTTTAAGAGAAGGTGAAGCTATAAGAGACTTTAAATATCCTGATAGAATTGTTATCGGATCGAATAACAAAAAAATTTTCAAAAAAATGGAGCTTTTATATGAACCTCTAATAAAAAAAGGTGCTAAATTTTTTTGTTCATCAAGAAAAGGTGCTGAATTAATTAAATAAAGTTGTTGGAAATCTTTGTTACCTAATAAAATTGTTTTTGGTTTTATAATTTCAAGAAATCTATTAACTACATCAATTACACCTTTAAAATGACCCTTTCTAAATTGTCCGCATAATTTTTTTGAAAATCTATCTAAATAAATTTTTTTTTCTGTTTTAAATTTATATATATCATCATAAGATGGTTTATATAAATAATGAACTTTGAGCCTTTTTAATATTTTAAGGTCATTATTATTATTTCTTGGATAAGTATTTAGATCTCTTCTATTATTAAACTGTTTGGGATTTACAAAAATACTTACAAGTGTTTTTCCTGATCTTTTTACAGATTTTCTTATTATACTCTCATGACCTTTGTGTAAGGCACCCATTGTAGGAACAAAACTGATATTATTGAATTTCCTTATTTCTTTTTGTAGCTGCTTTTTATTTGTAAATAATTTCATTTGTAAAATATTTATTAAGCTAGTAAAAGGTTTTTATGATCACCCAAGCAATTATACCATTAGCTGGATTAGGTACAAGATTATTGCCCCTGTCAAGTGTAATTCCAAAAGAATTGCTACCAATCAATGGCAAACCAAATTTAGAGTACATATTGGATGAATGTTTACAAGCCGGAATTAAACAATTTATTTTTGTTATACCAAAAAATAGACCAAGTATAAAAAAATATTTCTTTAACGACAATTTCTATAAAAAAATATTAAAAAAGAAAAAAAACGATAGACGTTTAATGAAGGTATTCAAACGAATAAAAAAATTTCAAAAAATGATAAAATTTGTATACCAAAACAAACCCGAGGGTACAGGGCACGCAGTTTTACAATGTAAAAAATATTTGAAAGGCACACATTTTCTGATGCTTTTAGCAGATGATTTGATTGTAAAAAAAAATTGCTCAAAAGAGATGATTTCATTACACAATAAAACTAAGGGATCTGTTATAGCAACCAGAAAAGTAGAAAGAAAAACAGTTTCAAGATGGGGAATTCTTGGTTTCAAAAACAAGGCAAAGAATTCATTTATTATAAATGATGTTGTTGAGAAGCCAAAATTAAGTGAGGCACCATCAAATTATGCCATAATTGGAAGATATATTTTACCGATGAAAATACTTTCTGTTTTAAAAAATCAAGGTAAAGGTAAAGGTGGCGAGATACACATCACTGACGCAATAAAGACTTTAATTAAAAAAAATGAAAAGTTTTATGGAAACATATTTAAGGGAAAATATATGGATTGTGGAACACTCGATGGATTTATTAATTCTGGACTCACAATTTCTAAATATTTATAAAAAATTAATATGAAAATATGTATGATAGGTTCAGGCTATGTTGGTTTAGTTAGTGGAACCTGTTTTGCAGATCTTGGAAATAAAGTTTATTGTGTTGATAAAGATAAATCTAAAATAAACAAACTTAAAAATTCTTTTTCACCGATATACGAACCTGGTTTAGAAGATTTAATAAGAAATAACCTAAGAGCAAAAAGACTTGTTTTTACTAATGATCTAAAAAAAGCAATTGAAAACTCACAAATAATTTTTATTTGTGTTGGTACACCAACAAAAAAGGGATCAAATTTGGTTGATCTTTCACAAGTATACAGCGTTACAAAATCAATATCTAAATACATCAAAAGTTATAAAATCATAGTAACTAAATCAACAGTTCCAGTCACAACTGGAGATCAGATAGAGAAAATAATTAGCAAAAGAGTTAAAAAATCTTTATTTGATGTTGTGTCTAATCCTGAATTTTTAAGAGAAGGTGAAGCTATAAGAGACTTTAAATATCCTGATAGAATTGTTATCGGATCGAATAACAAAAAAATTTTCAAAAAAATGGAGCTTTTATATGAACCTCTAATAAAAAAAGGTGCTAAATTTTTTTGTTCATCAAGAAAAGGTGCTGAATTAATTAAATATGCATCTAACGCATTTTTGGCAACAAAAATTACATTTATAAATGAAATTGCAAATTTATGTGAAACAGTAGGTATAAATGTTGAGGATATATCTGTAGGAATGGGCTCCGATGCACGAATTGGAAGCAGATTTTTAAGAGCAGGTCCAGCCTATGGAGGCTCATGTTTTCCAAAAGATACTAAAGGCCTAGTTTCTATTGCTGATAAATTTAAATCTAATCTTTCAATTGTAAAATCTGTTATTAAATCAAATCAAAATCGAAAAATGTTGTTAACTAAAAGGGTATTAAAAATTATGAATAATAAAATTAAAAATAAAAAAATTGCTGTTTTAGGTGTAACTTTCAAAGCTAACACTGATGATATGCGGGAGTCCTCAAGTCTTGTTATAATACCTTATTTATTAAAGAAAGGTGCAAAAATAAGTTATCACGATCCATCTGGACCCAAAAAGGAATTTGATAATAAGAAAAATTTAAATTTTGTGAGCTCAATAAACAAAGCTTGTATAGGAGCAGATTTGATAATTATAAATACTGAATGGGATGAATTTAAGTCTATTGATTTTAAAAAAGTAGTTAAAAAAAATAATTTTAAAATTTACGATCTGAGAAATCTGTATAATCCTAAAGAATTAAAAAAAAGAAACATAAAATATTATTCTGTTGGAAGATAAAAATTATAATTCAAATATTCCTTCAACTTCAACTGCAGCACCTAAAGGTAATGAGTTTACACTAACAGCTGCTCGTGTATGTTTACCTTCGTTTCCAAATATATTTGAAATCAAATCCGATGCTCCATTGATAATTTTTGGTTGATCTACAAAAGAGTCAGTAGAATTCACATATCCTATTAGTTTAACACAACCTTTTACTTTATCTAAACTTCCACATTTTTTTTTTAGTTGTGCTAAAATATTTAAAGCGCAGAATTTTGCAGCCTCTTGACCTTGTTCTAAACTAAGTTCTTTCCCGATTTTGCCTTTAATTAATTTACCATCAATATTGAAAGATACTTGTCCTGATATATAGATAAAATCACCTACAATTTTTGAAGCAACATAACTGCCAACAGGATCAGGGGCATTTGGTAAATTTATATTAAACTTTTTTAAATTTTCTTCGGGCTTCATTCTCTTTTTTTAATTTTTTCTTTAAACAAGTCTAAAGTCTTTTTTGATTTTTCTCTTATTTGTTTATCTGTTTCTGATATTTTTTTACCAATTTTTTTTCCTGTATTCGCTACGCTCTGTTCAGTTTTTTCAACATTTTTTTGATTAAATTTATGAAAGTTTGATAACTTTTTTTGGATGATTTTGGCTTTTTCAGTTGAGTTTTCTTTTAAAGCTTTAGCTTTTAATTTGGTTAAACAACTTAATTTTTTAGATTTATTTTCTAAATTATCACAATTATTAATATCAACATCTGCATACGAAGTATTACTAAAAAGTATAATTAAAATAGTGACTAAAAACTTTTTCATTTTCTTTTCTTTTTTTTGGTTTTATCGTATTCTTTTCTTTTTTCAATTAATATTAATGCTTCCTCCATAGTCAATTCTGTAGGGTCTTTATCTTCTGGGATTGTTGCATTTAGTGATTTATATTTGATGTAAGGTCCGTATTGCCCTTTCATTATTCTTATTGGTTTCTTATCTTCAGGATGTTCTCCAAGATTTTTAATTTCTGATGATGACATTCTTCCTGGTTTTGCCTCAGAAATTAAAGTTATTGCTCTGTTAAGACCAATTGTAAATAGTTCATCTACAGTTTCTATACGTGCTGATTTATTAGAGCATTTTAAATATGGACCAAATCTACCAATATTAATTGTTATGTCATCGTTTAAATCTGGATGTTTACCTAAAACTTTTGGTAAAGAGCATAAGTATTTAGCTTTTTCTAAATCAACATTTTCTATCGGTAGACCCTTAGGTATAGAAACATTTTTTAAATTTTCATTCTCTTTTTTCTTTTTACTTCGCTTCTTTTTATTTTCAACCGATGTATCAACATCGATCTCAAATTGTAAATAAGGTCCAAATCTTCCATTTTTGAGAAATATATCTTTGCCTAAATCATTTTGACCAATTAATTTTGGTTCAGCTAAATTAACTTGTTGTGATGCTTTTGATTTTGATAAAGGTCTTGTAAATTTACATTCTGGATAATTAGAGCATCCAATAAAAGCGCCCCCTCTAAAGCTATTTTTAAGGCTTAGTTCACCTTTATCACAAGCTTTACACTTTCTATCTATACTATCATTGTCATCTCTTTCAAAAACTAAATCCCCTAAACTATCATTCAATAAGTCTAAAACTTCTCTTGTTCTTTTTTCTTTAACCTGACCTACATTTGAATAAAAATCTTTCCAAAAACTATCTAAAACCTTTATCCACTCAACTTTTCCACTTGTAATTTCATCTAGTTGATTTTCTAAATCCGCAGTGAAATTATAATCAACATACTTTGTGAATAATTTTTCTAGAAAAGCAGATAATAATTTTCCTCTATCAGTTGGATGAAACCTTTTATTTAATAATTCAACATAATTTCGTGTAGACAAAACTGTTATTATACTTGCATAGGTAGATGGTCTTCCTATTCCCAACTCTTCCATTTTTTTTACCAAACTAGCCTCGGAATATCTTGGAGGAGGATCTGTAAAATGTTGATCATCAATAAGTTCTTTTATGTCAACTTTATCTCCAGTTTTTACATCAGGTAAAATATTTTTCAGATCTTCGTCCTTTTCTTCAAATTTATAAACTTTTAAAAACCCTTCAAATTTAATTGTAGATCCGTTAGCCTTAAATCCTACTTTTTTGTCAGATGACTCTATTAAAATACTTTTCCTATCGAATTCAGCAGGTGTCATTTGAGAAGAAAGCGCTCTATTCCAAATTAACTCGTATAATTTTGACTGATCTGTGCTTAAATATTTTTTCATATCACTTGGCTTTTTGGCAACGTCAGTAGGTCTAATCGCTTCGTGCGCCTCTTGAGCATTTTTTGCTTTTTTTCCAGTATAACTATTGGGGTTTTCTGGAAGATACTTACTTCCATGCGTATTGTTTATAAATTTTCTAAAATCATCAATTGCATCTTTAGAAATCTGGGTTCCATCTGTTCTCATGTAAGTTATTAATCCAACTGTATCACCTTCAATATCAATTCCCTGATAAAGCCTTTGCGCTATTTGCATAGTTCTTGACGCACCAAATCCAAATTTACCTGAAGCTGTTTGTTGTAAAGTTGACGTTGTGAAAGGCGCCAATGGATTTCTTTTATAAACTTTTGATGAAACATCAGTTATTTGATAAGATTTAGAATTAATTTCTTTCAAAGCACTATCTGACTCTACTTTTTTCTTAAAAGAAAACTTTTCAATTTTTTCTTTATTAAAAAATGAAAGTTTAGATTTAATAATTTTATTTTCGCCATTTTTAAAATCACATGAAATTGTCCAAAACTCTTGTGGTTTGAAAAGTTCAATCTCATGTTCACGCTCGGTCACTAATCTAAGAGCTACAGACTGAACTCGACCTGCAGATTTAGAACCCGGGAGTTTGGTCCACAAAATTGGTGATATATTAAATCCAACAAGATAATCCAAAGCCCTTCTTGCCATATACGCATCTACTAAAAGTGATTCAATTTCTCTAGGATTATTTATTCCATTAGTTACAGCTTTTTTTGTAATTTCATTAAATACAACTCTTTCAACTTTTTTTCCTTTTAAAAGCTTACGACTTTCTAAAATCTCTCTTACGTGCCAAGCAATAGCTTCCCCCTCTCTATCAGGGTCGGTTGCCAATATAATTTTTTCAGAATTTGCAGCTGCATCTGCTATTTCTTTTACGTATTTTTTTGAAAAAGTATCTAGTTCCCATTCCATTTTAAAATTATTAGCAGGGTCCACCGAACCATTTTTTGAAGGCAGATCTCTAACATGACCATAACTTGCTAACACTTTGTAATTTTTACCTAAGTATTTATTTATGGTTTTTGCTTTTGCTGGACTTTCTACAACAACAAGATTCATTATTATTGTTCTTACTGTCAAAAATATAGCTATTTGTCAAATCAATAGAAAATAAGCGTTGATTTTAAAGTTTAATTTTATCCTCTGATTTATTTTTAATTCGTACTATGTTCTGTCTATGTGTATACAAAATAATAATAAAAGTTACGAACAAATAGGATGTTAACTCAAAATTATTGTTCAAGAAAGAAAATATAAAAATTATTAAAGCCGACATAATGGAAGATAAGGAAGAATATTTTGTTACTAAAGATATTATTATCCAAGAAATACAAAATATAAAACTTAGATTTAAGGATAAAACAAAAACTGTTCCAATATAAGTCGCTACACCTTTGCCTCCTTTAAATTTTAGCCACACAGGAAATATATGACCCAAAAATGCTGCTAGAGATGACAAATATATTAAATCAGTAAAATATTCCTTTGTTAAAAGAACTGGTATAACTCCCTTAGTAATATCAAATATTAATGTAAGACCAGCAATAACTTTATTTCCTGTTCTTAAAACATTAGTTGCACCGATATTTTTTGAACCTATTTTCCTTAAATCTTTATTTAAAAAAAACTTAGCTAGTATTAAACCAAATGGTATTGAGCCTGATAAATATGATAAAGAGAATATTAAGAGTATTTCAATTGTCACTGTAAATTAAAAACGCTTTCTCCTTTGAGGTAAGTCATTAAAACTTTTCCTTGAAGTTTCCTATTTTCAATTGCAGCATTTTTGGACTTTGATTTTAATCTTGATACATCAACTTTCCAAGGCTCATTTAGATCAAAAATGCACAAATCTGCATCTGAACCTTTTTTTAAAGTTCCTTTATTTATTTTAAGAATTTTTGCTGGATTACAGGTGATAGTTTCAATAATTTTTTTAAGTGATAGAGATTCATTATGGTAAAGTTCAAGAGCTAGTGATAAGAGTGTTTCAATTCCAATGGAACCTTCAGCAGCCTGAGCAAACGGAAGTCTTTTACTTTCCTCATCTTCTGGTTTGTGATCAGAAACAATCACATCTATAAGACCTTCTTTTATCCCTTGTATTAGTGCTTTTCTATCAGCTTCTTTTCTTAATGGTGGAGAAACCTTCATAAAAGTTTTAAAATCACCTATATCGTTCTCGTTTAAAGAAAGATTATTAATTGAAACCCCAACAGAAAAATTAAGCCCTTGTTTTTTGTATTTTTTTATAACCTCAACAGATTTTGCAGATGACAATTGTGATATATGATATCTACATGGATATTCCTCTAAAAGTGATAAATCTCTTTCAATAATTATTTTTTCTGCAATATCAGGTATACCTCGTAGACCAAGCCTTGTTGAAATTTCACCCTCACTAATACATCTACCTTTAGATAATTCTTGATCTTCAGGATGTTGCATTACTAGCACATTAAGATCTGAAGCATAGTTCATTATCCTAGACATTATTTCTGAGTTTTGAATTGTTTTTGTTGCATCAGTAAAACCTATAATTCCTTTTTTAGATAACAATCCAAATTCAGTCATCATTTTTCCCTCCATATTTCTTGTTAGTGTGGCGGAGGGAAATATATTTATACCCGATTTATCTCTTCCTCTTCTCAAAATAAAATCTACCATAGATACGTTATCAATTGCTGGACTAGTGTTTGGCATAGAAACTACTGATGTTACACCGCCTGATAGAGCAGCATTACTCAAACTTTTAAAATTCTCCTTATATTCAAAACCAGGTTCTCCAATAAAAACTTTCATGTCTACTATTCCTGGTATTAAAATTTTACCTTTCAAATCTATTTTTTCAATTTTGGTTGGAATGTTTTCATTTTTAACACTTTTGCCTAATGCTTTGATTTTACCATTGTTATCTACTATCAACCCCCCGACCTCATCAATGTTTTGAGATGGGTCTATTATTCTTGCATTTATAAAAAATTTTTCTTTCATTATTTACAATATAGTTTTAAACAAGCCATTCTCACAGCAACACCAAGTTCGACTTGTTCTTTTACTAAACTTACGTTTATATCGTCTGCGAGTTTTGTATCAATTTCTACACCTCTATTCATTGGACCAGGATGCATAATTAATGCATCTTTTTTTGCCAATTTTAATTTATCTGGTGTCAGACCAAAATATTCGTAGTATTCTCTTTTAGAGGGTAAGAATGAGCCAGTCATTCTCTCATTTTGTAATCTTAACATCATTACTATATCGCATGAATCTAAACCTTCTCTCATATTTGTAAATCCTTTCACACCAAGTTTATTTATAGAGTTAGGCAACAATGTTTTTGGAGCAACAATATTTACCTCAGCACCAAGCATGTTTAATAAATAAATATTTGATCGCGCAACTCTTGAATGAAGAATATCTCCGCAGATTGCAATTTTTAACCCTTCAATCTTTCCTTTTCTATTAATTATTGTTAATGCATCTAATAAAGCTTGAGTGGGATGTTCTCTCAATCCATCACCAGCGTTTATTACTGTACAATTTACTTTTTGAGATAAAAGGTTAGGTGCCCCAGAGTCTTGATGTCTAACTACAATAATATCAGGATGCATTGCGTTTAAAGACATTGCTGTATCTAATATTGTTTCACCTTTTTTTAATGATGAATTGCTGACATTCATTGTCATTACATCAGCGCCTAATCTTTTTCCTGCTAATTCAAAAGAACTTTGTGTTCTTGTCGATGGTTCAAAAAATAAGTTTATTTGGGTTTTACCTCTTAACAAATCGAGTTTTTTTGATGAACTTCTATTTAATTTAATAAAGTTTTTTGCTTCGTCTAAAATCTGATTTGCTTCTTGTATTGATAGGTTTTGAATACCAAGTAAGTGTTTTTGGATTTTTTTAACAGCCGAAAATTTTTTTACAACCGCCATTAAAATTAACTCTATAAGCGTTTTGGCCTATATTAGCAAGTTATTTATCTTCTAATATAATCAATTGCACCTTGTAATATAAAAGACGCAGCATTTTCGTCCAATTTATCAACTTTTTTTGATACGTTAATGTCTAAATTGCTTGATAAATTAAAAGCTCCCTGGGATGACAATCTCTCGTCCCACATACTGACAGGTATTGAAACATTATTTGATATGTAAACAGCAAAGTCCTTAGCTGACTGAGCTGACGGACCAGTTGAACCATCCATATTTATTGGATGACCAATAATGATTCCCTTGACATTATTTTCGAGGATTATTTCCTTAATCTCATTAAGAAAATTTGAATTGTTTTTTTTAAGTATTGTTTTTAGGGGAGTCGAAACAACTTTATTCTCATCAGATATTGCTATACCAACACGATTTTTACCTGGATCAATACCTAATAATCTAGATTTTTTTCCTATTGATTTCTTAAATTCTTCAATATCTAACATGAATATGTTATATTTTACTTCACTTTCTAATCAAACTAAAACATATTTTATAGATGCCTATAGATAAAAACCAAGTTAAAAAAGTAGCAAAATTATCCAGGATTTCTCTTGAAGATAATAAGATAGATTCATTATCAAGAGATTTAGATTCAATATTAACTTTCGTAGAAAAATTAAATGAATTAGATACAAAAGAAATAAAAACGCTTAAATCTATAGCAGACAAAACTCTTGAAGCTAGAAATGACATTGTTGATGATGGAAAAATCAAAAACGATATATTAAAAAATTCACCTGAAAAAAATGAGGATTTTTTTATTGTACCAAAGGTAATAGAGTAAGATGGTTGATTTAAACAATATTTCATTAACTGAAATTGTCAAATTAGTTAAACTTAAAAAAGTTTCCTCTTTAGAATTAACCAATCATTATATTAAAAATATTGAAAAAGGAAAAAAATTAAATTGTTTTATTACCACTTGTTTTGATGAGACAATCAAAAATTCAAAAACTTTTGATGCAAAAAAAAATTACGACACCTTACTTCCTGGTATACCAATTGCTGTAAAAGACTTATTTTGTACTAAAGATGTCAAAACTACTGCTGGAAGTAAAATTTTAGAAAATTTTGTTCCAACATATGAGTCTACTGTTACTAGTAATTTATGGAAAGAGGGAGCAGTTCTACTTGGTAAACTAAATTGTGATGAGTTTGCAATGGGTTCATCTAATGAAACTAGCTTTTTTGGAAAAGTAATTAACCCAATTGAAAAAAATTTAGTCCCTGGTGGTTCATCTGGTGGATCTTCGAGTGCATTAGCAGCAAGCTTTACACCTGCTACAATTGGCACTGACACTGGCGGATCTATAAGACAACCCGCTTCTTTCACTGGAACTGTTGGTTTAAAACCAACTTATGGATTATGCTCTAGATGGGGAATAGTTGCATTCGCATCGTCTTTAGATCAGGCAGGTCCAATGACAAAAAATGTTGAAGATTGTGCATTGATGTTAGAGGCAATTTCTAGTTATGACAAAAAGGACTCGACTTCTATAAACAAAAAAAAAGAAAATTATTCAAAAAACTTAAACAAAAATATCAAAGGTATGAAAATTGGTATCCCAAAAGAATATCGAGTTGACAATATGCCTAAAGAAATTGAACAACTATGGTCAAAAGGAATAGATATTTTGAAAAAATCTGGTGTAAAAATAATTGATATATCTCTCCCACATACAAAATATGCTTTACCGACATATTATATAGTAGCTCCTGCTGAGGCTTCTTCAAATCTAGCACGATATGACGGAGTAAAATTTGGTTATAGATCTAACAAAGGAAAAAATTTAATAGAAATGTATGAAAATACCAGAGGAGAAGGTTTCGGGGACGAAGTAAAAAGAAGGGTTCTAATCGGAACATATGTATTATCATCAGGTTATTATGATGCATATTATTTAAAAGCTCAGAAGGTAAGGAAACTAATTAAAAAAGATTTTGACAATAGTTTTAAAAAAGTTGATGCAATCTTGACACCATCTACACCTAGCTCGGCTTTTAAAATAGGAGAAAAAACTAGCGATCCAATATCTATGTATCTTAATGATATTTTTACTGTACCTGTAAATTTAGCAGGTCTCCCAGCTATATCTTTACCTGCAGGTCAAGACAGTAAGGGTAGACCACTAGGACTTCAACTAATATCTAACTCACTTGATGAACAAAGAATGCTTAATATTGCATTTGCGATAGAAAGTGAAATTAAATTCAAGCAAAATTTAAATAGATGGTGGGAGTAATTTATGTCTAAAGAAAAATTTGATTATTTTATTAAAACTGAAAATAATTATTGGGAAGTAATAATTGGTCTTGAGGTACATGCACAAGTTATATCAAATTCAAAATTATTTTCTGGATCATCAACAAAGTTTGGAGGGAAACCAAATACACAAGTAAGTTTAGTTGACTCAGCATTTCCGGGTATGCTTCCAGTGATAAATAAATATTGTATAGAGCAGGCCATTAAAACGGGATTAGGATTAAATGCAAAAATAAATTTGCTATCAATATTTGATAGGAAAAATTATTTTTACGCTGATTTACCAGCGGGATACCAAATATCACAGTATAAGAACCCAATTGTAGGTGAGGGTTCAGTTACACTTGATATGCCATATGGTACAAAAAGGGTAGGTATTGAAAGATTACATTTAGAGCAGGATGCTGGAAAAAGTATTCATGATTTGAATCCAGATAATACTTATATAGATTTAAATAGATCTGGCGTTGCTTTAATGGAAATAGTAAGTAAGCCAGATTTAAGATCGCCTGAAGAAGTCAATTCTTATATAAAAAAATTGAGAACCATAATGAGGTATTTAGGCACTTGCGATGGAAACATGCAAGAAGGGTCATTGAGAGCAGACGTAAATGTCTCTGTAAGAAAAAAAGGTGAGAAAAAATTTGGTACGCGGTGTGAAATCAAAAATGTCAATTCAATTAGATTTATGGAAATGGCAATAGAGTCAGAAGCAAAAAGACAAGTAGAAATACTCGAGTCAGGCAAAAAAATTAATCAAGAAACTAGACTTTTTGACACAAAAAAAAATGAAACCAGATCCATGAGATCTAAAGAAGAAGCACATGACTACAGATATTTTCCTGATCCTGATTTATTGCCATTACAGATAGAACAATCTTTTGTTGACAATTTAAAAAAAAATTTACCAGAACTCCCTGATCAAAAAAAAGATAGATTTATAAAAGATTTCAAAATAAGCCCTTATGAAGCAAATGTATTAGTGTCAGATAATAATATTTCACAATATTTTGAAGATGTTATAAAAAATTCAGATGTAAAACTTGCAAAAAATTGGATTATCGTTGAGCTTTTTGCTGTCTTAAATAAAAAAAATATTGATATAAAAAACTCACCTGTGTCCTCAAAGAACTTAGCAAACTTAATAAATTTAATCAGCTCTGGTGAAATATCAGGAAAAATTGCAAAACAAGTATTCGAATTAATGGTCAATACAGGGGATGAGCCTTCAAAAATTATTAAAGAAAAGGGACTAAAACAACAAAGCGATCCAAAAGAGTTAGAAAAAATTGTAAAAAAAGTTTTAGATAAAAATACAGACAAAGTTCAACAATTTAAATCTGGTAAGGAAAAATTATATGGCTTTTTTGTAGGGGAAATTATGAAAGCCTCCTCTGGTAAAGCTAATCCTAAACTAGTCAATGATATTTTAAAAAAAGAATTAAAAAAATGAATATACATGGAATAGGAACCGATATTGTTAATATAAAAAGAATTAAAGACGCGATTAATAAAAATAAAAATTTCAAAAAAAGAATTTTTACCTCTTTTGAAATTAAAGCATGTGAAAAAAGAGCAAATAAGATTAATTGTTTTGCTAAAAGATTTGCTGCTAAGGAAGCATTATTTAAAGCTGTTGGTATTCCCAACAGGCTCCAATTTAATGATGTTGAAGTTAAAAATAATCGTACAGGTCTTCCAAGTTTCCATATAAAAGGCAGTTCATTAAAAAATTTAAAAAAAATATTCAAAAATAAAAAATTTAAAATTCATTTATCACTCTCTGATGATGAACCATGGGCTGTTGCAACTGCTATAATATTTACTAATAAGTGAATTATGTTAAATAAAATATTTGATAATCTAAAAACTTTACTAATAGCTTTATTTATTGCGGTCCTAATAAGATCACTTTTTTTTCAACCATTTTATATTCCTTCATCATCTATGGAACCTACATTATTAGTTGGGGATAGAATTTTTGTTTCTAAATATACTTATGGCTTTAGCAAGCATTCTTTTCCTTTTAGTCCACCTATAATTAAAAATAGAATATTTTATACAAAACCTGATTATGGCGATCTAGTTGTTTTTAAAACACCTTCTGACAACAGAACTGACTTTATTAAAAGACTTATTGGTTTACCAGGAGACGAAATTCAATTTAAAGAAGGAAATTTGTTAGTAAACAATGAAATTATTTTAAAAAAGAAAAAACAAAATAGGAATGACATTAGATGTGCTAGTAATGAAATAGAGGTTTCTGAATTTGTAGAAGAGCTTAACCCAAAAATAAATTATAGTGTTGTCTACAAAACTTCAGGAAGCATGATTAACACAGATGTTTATAAAGTTCCTGAAGAACATTTTTTCTTTTTAGGCGACAATAGAGATTGTTCAAGTGACAGTAGATTTTTAAGCAATGTAGGTTACGTCCACAAAAATAATTTAGTTGGAAAAGCTAGAATAATTTTTTTTTCAAATGATACTAAAATTGGTAGTGTACTTAAATTTTGGAACTGGGATAAATCTTTAAGAACTAAAAGATTTTTTAAAATTATTAAATGATTAACAATTTAAAAAATATAGAAAAAATTATAAACCTCAAATTTAATGATAAAGAGTTGCTCTCGAAAAGCTTTATACACAAAAGTTACAACAAAAAAATTAATAACGAAAAATTAGAGTTTTTAGGTGATAGAGTTATAGGCCTAATAATATCAAAAAAATTACTTAATTTATATCCAAATGAAAAAGAAGGCATTATAGACAAAAAATTTGCAAGCTTAGTTAATAAAAAAACATGTGCGAAAGTTTTTAGATCATTAAATTTAAAAAAATTTATTAAAACAGGAAATTCTTTTAAAACAATACATTCGGCTGATGAAAGATTATTAAGTGATACATGTGAAGCACTAATTGGAGCTGTTTACTTAGACCAAGGTTTTGCTAATACTGAAAAATTTGTACTCTATATTTGGAGACATTTTATTAAAGATTCAAAAATAATTGAATTAGACCCCAAAACAAAAATACAAGAATTTTCATTAAAAAAATTTAAAAAACTACCAATTTACAAAACTATTAAAAAAACTGGACCAAATCATAACCCATTTTTTCAAGTTAGTGTTCAAATAGAGAATTCCAAAAAATATATAGGTCAAGGAAATTCAAAAAAAAATGCTGAACAAAATGCTGCTCTTAAATTAATAAGAAATTTAAAATTATAGTATATATGAATTGGGAAAGTGAAGGTTTTATTTTATCAAAAAGAAAATTTAGAGAGAATGCAATTATTCTTGAAGTTTTTACTACAGACTTTGGTAAAGTTAGTGGAATAGTTTATGGCGGCACCTCTAGAAAAGTCAAAAATTATTTGCAATTAATAAATAAAATTTATGTCAATTATACATTCAAAACAGATAACAGAATCGGATATTTTAAAACTGAATTAATCGAGGCAATATCCCCAAAATATTTTAATGATAAAAATAAAATTCTTTGCTTAAATTCAATTGTATCAATATTAAAAATTTTGTTACCTGAAAATCAAAAACTTAATAATATTTACATTTCTTTAGAAAATCTTCTGATAAATTTGAATAATGAAAATTGGTTAGTCAGCTATTTGAATTGGGAATTAAATTTAATTTCTAATTTAGGTTTTGGTTTTGATACTAATAAACTTAATAAAAATACTGATAAAAAAAACTTTAATATAAGAATTGACAATATCGAATACAAAATACCTGTTTTTCTATTATCAAAAAGTTATTCTGAAGTTACTTTTCATGAAATCTATGAAGGTTTAATATTTTGTAGAAGATTAATGGAAAATAAGTTTTTTATTCCCAATAATATAAAATTTCCTCAATCAAGGAGAATGTTTGAAAATAATTTTTATATATCTAATTAGATAACTTTTTGGCTATATCCAAAGCAAAATAAGTCACTATTGCCGATGCTCCTGACCTTTTAAATGAAATTAGGCTTTCAATTACAGCTTCTTTGTCTAACAGTCCATTTCCAATTGCATTTTTTATCATGCTGTATTCACCAGACACTTGATAAACAAAAACTGGAATTTTGAAATTATCTTTTATAGATTTAATTACATCAAGATATGGTAATCCTGGTTTCACCATAACAAAATCTGCACCTTCTTTAATATCTAATGCTACCTCACGAATAGCTTCATTAGAATTTCTATAGTCCATTTGATAAGTTTTCTTATTGATTTTATTTTTTTGACTTGATCCAATTGCATTTCTAAATGGACCATAAAAACTCGATGCATATTTTGCGGAATATGATAACAGTTGTACATCTTTTAAATTATTTTTATCAAGAGCTTTTCTTATAACACCTATTCTTCCATCCATCATGTCAGATGGAGCTATAACATCACAACCCATCTGAGCTTGAAGAACAGCCTGTTTAGATAGAATTTCTAAAGTTTCATCATTTAAAACCTTTTTCTTTTTAATAATTCCATCATGACCATGACTTGTGTATGGATCTAATGCTACATCTGTCATTATTCCTATTTCAGGGTTAATTTTTTTTATTTTTCTTATTGCCTTGCAAACTAAATTATTTTCATTTAGCGCTTCACTTCCATAAAAATCTTTTTTTGATTTAGGTGTATTTGGAAATATTGCAATCAACGGAATATTTGCCTTACTCGCCCTGTTAATAACATTACTTAATTTATCAACTGAATATCTATAAATTCCAGGCATTGTTTTAATTTGTTGAACTTTATTTTTTCCCTCTGTTACAAAAATAGGTAAAATTAGGTCATTCACAGAAATATTATTTTCCTCTACCAATCTTCTAACCCAAGCAGACTTGCGATTCCTTCTCAATCTTAAACTAGGATATCCACCTAATATCTTCATTTTTTCAATCCTTTAAACTTTTTTTAATGCGACAAATATAATATTATTCTAGTTAAAAAAAGTGTAATAACTATACATTATGTCCGATACAAACACGTTTAACGATTTCTATCAAGTGCCTGGTCTAAATTTTGATATAAATAAGTTAAGGCAAGAACTCGATAAAATTTTAAAAAAATCGAAATATCAAACCTTAGGAATAACTAATTTTCACGCTATACCAATGAACATGATACCTGGAGATGAAAACTCAATACAGGGACATAACGTTAGAGGAGTTTATTGGACAAAGCCAGATGAAACAGGCAAAGAAGTAAAAAGAGATAAACCAATTGACGAGTATAAATATACAGAACTTATTGATGACTTTAAAAATACTTATTTTGAAAAAGTTTACAATGTTTTAAGAAAAAAATTTAAATTAGGAAGGGTAAGAATATTACTCAAAGAACCAAGATCAACACTAAGCTGGCATAAAGATCCAGAACCTAGATTACACATTCCAATAATTACAAATCCGGGATGCAAAATGGTTATCGAGGATGTTGCTAAGCATATGCCAGCAGACGGTAAAGTTTGGATTACAAATAATACAAGATACCACAACTTTTTTAATGGAGGTGAACAAAATAGAATTCATATTGTTGCCTGCATGCTAGAAAATAAATTTTTTAATTGAAATCATTATTTAAAAAAATATCATTGGCATCAGATCACGCTGGATTTGTGTTAAAAGAAATAATTAAAAATAAATTAACCAAAGAAAAAATCAAAGTTATTGATTTAGGACCTAAGACTAACATGTCCGTCGACTACCCTGACTATGCTAAAAAAGTTGCAAGGAATGTTTCTTCAAAAAAGACTAATATGGGCATATTAGTTTGCGGTTCAGGCACAGGAATGGCAATGTCAGCAAATAAATTCAGAAAAATAAGGGCTGCTGTGTGTTACAATTCGGTCTCAACACGTTTGTCACGAACTCATAATAATGCTAATATACTCGCACTTGGATCAAGATTGACTAAGAAAAAAGAAGCAATTAAATTAGTAAATATTTTTCTAAGTACTAAATTTGAAGGTGGAAGACATTTAAGAAGAACTAAAAAAATTTAAGTATTTAATTATGCCAAAAACTTTAGAAAATACACGAGAAGATTTTATAGATTTTTTTGACTCTGATCTGTCAAAAGCTGATCCTAAATTATATAATTCAATTAAACTTGAACTTCAAAGACAGCAGGAACATATTGAATTAATAGCCTCAGAAAATATTGTTTCAAAAGCGGTTTTAGATGCACAAGGTTCTATCCTAACAAATAAATATGCCGAAGGTTATCCTGGAAAAAGATATTACGGTGGCTGTGAATTTGTGGACAAAGCCGAAGAACTAGCTTTAGAAAGAGTTAAAAAATTATTCAATTCTAAATATGCAAATGTTCAACCCCATTCTGGTGCACAAGCAAATGGAGCAGTATATCTAGCACTTTTAAAACCTGGAGACACAATACTGGGTATGAGTTTAAATTCTGGCGGTCATTTAACTCATGGAGCTAAAGTTGCTCAATCTGGAAAGTGGTTAAACGCATTTCATTACGAGGTAGATAAAGTTACTGGATTAATCGATTACGATCAGGTCAAAGAATTAGCGTTAAAAAATAAACCTAAACTATTGATAGCAGGTGGAAGTGCGTATTCCAGAATAATAGATTTTAAAAAATTTAGAGAAATAGCAGATAGTATTGGAGCTTATCTCATGGTTGATATGGCACACTTCTCTGGTTTAGTTGCAGGACATGGATATCCAAATCCAATTAATTATGCAGATGTAGTAACTTCAACAACTCATAAAGTTTTAAGAGGTGGAAGAGGTGGAATTATACTTACAAACCGAGAAGATTTATTTAAAAAATTTAATTCCGCTGTATTTCCTGGTTACCAAGGTGGACCTTTAATGCATGTTATTGCGGCAAAGGCTGCTGCTTTTCAAGAAGCACTTAAACCTGAGTTTAAAGAATATATTAAATCCGTGCTTGCTAATGCAAAAATCTTATCTGAAACTTTAAAGAATAATGGATTTAAAATATTTTCTGGTGGTACAGATACACATTTAATGCTTGTAGATTTAAGACCTTTCAAAGTTACAGGAAAAGCTGCCGAAGTCAGTTTATGTAATTCGAATATAACTTGTAATAAAAATGGTATTCCATTTGATACTGAAAAAATGACTATTACTTCTGGTATAAGACTTGGGTCTCAAGCTGCAACAACGAGAGGTTTTGGATTAAACGAATTTAAAAAAGTTGGTGAATTAATTACTAAAGTTGTGAAAGGTCTCTCCAAAAATCCAGATGACAATAGTAAAATTGAGTCTGAGGTAAGAAAAGAAGTAATTGATCTCTGTTCAAATTTTCCTATATATAATCATTTGTTTAAAAATTAAATCATGATTTGTCCATTTTGTAGAGAAAAAGACACTTCTGTTGTAGATTCTAGACCAACTGAAGATGGCACAGCAATAAGAAGAAGAAGATTGTGTCCATGTAGTAAAGCAATGAGATTCACTACATTTGAAAGAGTTCAGCATAGAGAACTTTCTGTTATAAAAAAAAATGGTAGAAGAGTGCCATTTGACAGAGAAAAATTAGCCAAATCTTTTTTTACTGCACTAAAAAAAAGGCCAACAGATCAAGATACTATTGAAAGAGTTGTGTCAAAGATTTCAAGAGAACTTGAAGAACTAGGACAATCCGAAATACAATCTGGTGTTATAGGAAAGAAAGTAATGGAGGCTTTGAAAGAATTAGATAAGATTGCATATATAAGATTTGCCTCTGTCTATACTAATTTTAAAGAAGTTGGTGAATTTGGTGAATACATCGATGAATTAGATGGTAAACCAAAAAAAATTTAATTTAACTAATTAAATTTCTCTAAATATTAAACATGAAACTTTCTAAAAGAACTTTAGATAAAAACTATATGAAAATGGCTTTTGATAAAGCTTATGAGCATCTAGGATCAACCAAAGACAATCCTTCTGTTGGTTGTGTAGTTGTTAAAAATAATTCAATTATTTCCTCTGGAAATACATCATTAAACGGAAGACCTCATGCTGAGTTTAATGCTTTAAATAAAAAGCTAAATTTTAAAGGAGCTAAGATTTACGTAACATTAGAACCTTGTGTTCATCATGGTAACACCCCACCATGTATCGATATTATAAAAAAGAAGGGTATAAAAGAGGTTAATTATTCTATTTATGATCCAGACAAAAGAACTTTTCAAAAAGCTAAATATTTATTAAATAAATCAAAAATCAAAGTAAAAATAGGCTTGTTGAAAAAAAATTCTTTAAATTTTTATAAAAGTTATTTTTTATCTAAAAATAAATCATCTTTACCTTATACAGATATAAAAATTGCGATTTCAAAAGATTATTATTCAATAAATAAAAAAGGTAAATGGATTACAAACCAAATCTCAAGAACCAAAGGACATTTTCTTAGATCTAAATACGATTGTATTTTAAGTACATATAAAAGTGTAAATAAAGACAATTCTTTATTGAACTGTAGAATCCGTGGTTTAGAACATCTAAGTCCAAGCCGTGTTATTATTGATAAAAATCTTAAATTAAATAAAAATTTAAAAATTTTTAGTTCATCAAGTAAAATTAAAACATACGTAGTTACTTGTATTGATGATAAAAAAAAAGAAAAGTTTCTTAGATCAAAAAAAGTCAAAGTTATTAAATTAAAATACCAGAAAAATCTAATTTCTTATAAAGATATACTTATGGAATTAAAAAAAAGAGGATTTTCTAGAATTCTGTGTGAATCAGGTTCTTTTACAGCAACAAATCTTATAAAAAACAATTTGGTAAATAACTTATACGTTTTTATGTCGCAAAAAAGACTAGGCAAAAGAGGAAAAAATTCTTTTAAGAAACAGTTAAGTCATTTAAATATGAATAAAAAAAATAAACTAAATATTAATCTTTTTGGTGATAAATTATATAAATTGAGAATAAAATAATGTTTAATGGAATTGTATATAATCAGGGTATAATCAAAAGCTTAAGAAAAAGCCCAAGATACGTTAAAGGTAGTTTGGTAATTGAGGTATCTTCAAACATTAATTTTAAAAAAGAGGATATCGGAGAGTCAGTTTGTTGTGACGGTGTTTGTTTAACTTTAATCAGAATTAAAAAAAAATCGTTTCTTTTTTATCTTTCTAAAGAGACACTTAAAAGATCTAATTTTAAAAATATTAAAATAGGCAAACGTATTAATATTGAAAAAGCACTTTTATTTGGAAAAAAAATTTCAGGCCACTATATACAGGGTCACGTAGATACTACTTCTGTAATTAAAAATATTAAAATTATAGATAAGTCTTGGGTAGTCAAATTTTCTTTGAACAAAAAATTTAAAAAATACATTGTGGAAAAAGGTTCAATTTCTATAAATGGTGTTTCCTTAACAGTATCGAAATTAAATTCCCAAAGTTTTGAAGTCACAATAATTCCACATACTTTAAAACTCACAAACTTAGTTAAATTAAAATCAAAAGATATTGTAAATGTTGAATTTGATATGATTGGAAAATATTTAAATAAAATTTATAATTAATATGAAACAAAAATCTTCAACAATTCAATCAATTATTAATCAAGCCAAAAAAGGTAAAATGTTTATATTGGTTGATAATAAAGATAGAGAAAACGAAGGTGATTTAGTTGTGCCTGCTTCAAAAATTAATGCAAAAAAAATTAATTTTATGGCTAAGCATGGGAGAGGATTAATATGCTTAGCATTAACACAAGAAAAAATAAAAAAATTAAAATTACCTTTAATGTCATTAGTAAATAAATCGAGAACTCAAACTGCATTCACTGTTTCGATTGAGGCCAAAAAAGGTATTTCAACAGGCATCTCTGCGTATGACAGAGCAAAGACAATTAAGGTCGCTATTAAAAACACTTCTGCTAGTAAAGACATTGTTTCACCTGGTCATGTTTTCCCTTTGGTATCTAAAAATGGTGGTGTTTTAGTTAGAGCAGGACATACAGAGGCATCAGTAGACATATCAAAATTAGCAAAATTAAATCCAAGTGCAGTTATATGCGAGGTAATGAATGAAGACGGAACAATGGCTCGCTATAGGGATCTAGTACCTTTTGGCAAAAAACATAATTTAAAAATTGCAAAAATTGAAGATCTAATTTCATATCGTCTTAAAAATGAAAAGTTTGTTAAAGTTATATCTAGCAAAAAAATTAATATAAAAAAATTTGGTTTTTTTGATCTTAGAACATTTAAAAATAAATTAGATGGATTAGAACACCACGTCATAACAAACACTAATTTTTCCCATTCGAAAATGCCAAGAGTTAGAGTGATATCTACAAATATATTAAACACAGTTTTTAATTTTAAAAAAAATATAATTAGATCATCTTTAAAATACTTAACCAAATATAATAATTTTGCACTTGTATTAATAAGCGGTTCAAATCAAAATAAAATTTTACCAGAAAATAATACTATTTTGAGATACTATGGAGTAGGTGCACAAATACTAAAAGAGCTGAAGATTAAAAATATGATATTAGTTTCCAGATCAAAAAAACGTATTATTGCACTTAGAGGTTATGGTATTAATATAAAAAAACAGGAAATCATAAAATAATGAAAAAAAGAATTTGCATTGTTCAGTCAACTTATAATGAAGGCATTACAAGTAAATTACTTAATGGAGCAATAAGAGAATTAAAATCTAAAAAGGTAAAAGTAATTAAAGTTATAAAAGTTCCAGGATCATTTGAAATTCCACAAGTTATATCTAAACATATAAACAAGTACGATGGTTTTATTGCTATCGGATGTATTATTAAAGGAAAAACTGCAAATTTTGATTTGATTTGTAGCGCAATAGTCAATGGAATTATGAACTTATCTATTGATAATAAGAAACCTATTACTAATGGCTTAATAACTTCTTATAATAGAAAACAAGCTTTGCAAAGGCTTGGCAATGGCGAGGAAGCTGCTAAAGCAATTTTAGAAGTTTTAAGAAAAATTTAATGCCATCTGCTGAAATAAGTCACAACCCTAGAATTATTGTTATACAAAAACTTTATTCATATTTTATAAATAAGGATACATCTTTGAAATACCCAAAACACAGATACAAAAAATTTATTAAAGATACTGTTTCTGGAACTATTGAAAGGGAAGAATTTATTTTAGAAAAATTAAAAAGTATATTAACTAGTGAATTTAATGAATCTCGAACAGATCTAATATTAAAAATAATGATTATGTCGGCTTCTTTTGAACTCATATTTGTCCACAAAACTCCAATCAAAGTAATTGTAAGTGAATATGTAAAAATATCTGATTTCTTTTTGGAAAATGCTCATAAAAGGTATTTAAATGCTATTTTAGATAAGGTATCTAAAAATGTAAGAAATCTTTAAAATTAATTTCTTGCCTTTTATCCATTTTTTTGGCAATTATCTGTTTTTTAAAGATCAATTATGGAGAATTCGTTTTGGACAGTTTAACATTAATTATTTTAGTTGGTATTCTTGCAGTTGTTTACAGTTATTTTTTAAGTAAACAAATTTTATCTTCAAGCCCAGGTAATTCTAAGATGCAAGAAATAGCTGAAGCGATACAAATTGGTGCAAAAGCTTATCTCAATAGACAATACAAAACAATTGCTGTAGTTGGATTAATCGTTTTAGTTATAATAAGTTATTTTTTTAGTTTACTTGTTGGACTAGGTTACTTTATTGGTGCTTTATTATCTGCAGTTGCTGGTTATGTGGGAATGTTAATTTCAGTAGAAGCAAACGTAAGAACTGCTGAAGCTTCAAGATCTAGTTTACAAAAAGGCCTTACAATGGCTTTCAAATCAGGTGCTATAACTGGCTTGCTAGTCGCTGGTTTAGCACTCTTATCAATATCTGTTTACTACTGGATATTATTATCTTTTGATGTTGAAAGTAGAGAGTTAATTAATGCTTTAATCGCTTTAGGATTTGGCGCATCATTAATTTCTATTTTTGCCAGACTTGGTGGGGGAATATTTACTAAGGGTGCAGACGTTGGTGCAGATTTAGTTGGTAAAGTAGAAGCAGGAATACCAGAAGATGACCCTAGAAATCCTGCAGTTATTGCCGACAATGTTGGTGATAATGTTGGAGATTGTGCGGGGATGGCTGCTGATTTATTCGAAACATATGCTGTAACAATCGTTGCAACTATGGTTTTAGCTTCAATATTCTTTCAAAATAATATGGATTTGATGATTTATCCCTTAGCTATAGGTGGCGGATGTATAATTGCCTCAATTATAGGAACTTTTTTTGTAAAATTAGGAAAAAGTAAAAATATAATGGGTGCGTTATATAAAGGGTTTATAGTCACAGCAATCATATCATTAGTTTTACTTTATCCTATTACTTCAAAAATTATTGGATTAGATGAACTATTTAAAGTAGGGAGCAAAACATTTAGTGGATTAGATTTATACTACTGCGGGGTAGTTGGTTTATTAGTAACAGGATTAATTATTTGGGTTACTGAATATTATACAGGAACAAATTATAGACCAGTTAGAAGCGTAGCAAAATCGTCAACAACAGGACATGGAACTAATGTGATTCAAGGACTCGCGGTTTCTATGGAAGCCACAGCTCTGCCTGCATTGATAATTGTTGCAGGTATTATAGTAACAAATGAATTTGCTGGTTTATTTGGTATAGCAATTGCTGTTACTGCAATGTTGGCCTTGACTGGCATGGTTGTTGCTTTGGATGCATATGGACCAGTAACCGACAATGCCGGAGGTATCGCAGAAATGTCAAAATTACCAAAGAACGTTAGAAAAACTACCGACGCTTTAGATGCTGTTGGTAATACTACAAAAGCAGTTACAAAAGGTTATGCAATCGGTTCTGCTGGCCTTGGAGCCTTAGTCTTGTTCGCGGCATATACTGAAGATATAAAATTCTTTTCTAATGTATCTGGTTCACCGCTTGAAGGTATAAATGTTAGTTTTGATTTATCTAATCCTTTTGTTGTAATTGGTCTACTTGTCGGTGGAATGCTACCTTATTTATTTGGATCGATGGGAATGCAAGCTGTCGGTAGAGCAGGTGGTGCAGTTGTAATTGAGGTTAGAAGACAATTTAAAAAAATACCTGGAATAATGAAAGGTAAAAGAAAACCAGATTATGGAAGATTAGTTGACTTATTAACAAAGGCAGCAATTAAGGAAATGATTGTTCCGTCTCTTTTACCTGTTTTATCACCAATAGTATTATATTTTGTTATTTATACAATTGGCGGATTAGAAGCAGCACTTTCATCAGTCGGTGCAATGCTTCTTGGTGTAATTATAACTGGTTTATTTGTAGCTATTTCAATGACAGCAGGCGGTGGAGCTTGGGATAATGCAAAAAAATATATAGAGGATGGTAATTACGGTGGCAAAGGATCTGAAACCCACAAGGCTGCTGTGACTGGAGATACTGTTGGAGATCCATATAAAGATACGGCTGGGCCTGCGGTTAACCCAATGATTAAAATTACTAATATCGTTGCACTTCTTTTGTTAGCAGTAATTTCTCATTAGTTATTTTGGTGAGTTTGCTCTCATTTTTTGTCTTAAGCTTTGTAAAAAAGAAGTAACAAAACTCCCTTTTCTTATATCATTTTCAGTCTCTACTTTGCTAAATTTATAATCTTTCATATTTTCTTTGTTGTAGAAAATTTTTTCTTTAAGAATTCCATATTCATTGAAACTTACAACAAGAACATTATTATTTACTAAAATGTTTCTACCCAAGGTATATATTTTATCTTTTGTTTTTGTTCTCTCAATGTATATCCAAGTATCATCCTTACTAATAGAAGTTGAGTGAGGTCGACCCAATCTATTTATTACATCATTTTTATTACTTTCATTGATTTTAAGCAATTCTTGTCTATTTTCTAAATACATAATACCGTGACTATTTACTACTTTGTTTCTTTGGCAATTTAATAAAAATAAAGATAAAAATATTAATAAAAATATAAAAAACAAATGTTTACGTTTTATAAAAAGCATAATAATCAACTTTATAACAAATTAACTGAATTATCACGAAATAAATTTTTTTATGAAAAAATTAAACTTGCTGATAAATTTGAAACTCGTATTTTATTGATTTTTTTTCATTTATCAATAATTCTAAAAATTAGTAAAAAATCAGATTTGAAGAAAAAATCTCAAGAAATTTTCGACAATGTATTCCAAAATATAGAATATCATATTAGAGAGCTTGGTCATGGAGATGTCTCTGTGAACAAAAATATGAAAAACTTGAGTAAAATTTTTTATGATATTTTGTATAATATTGATCAAAATAATATAGAAGCAGAATTAGGGAAAAATCTATTAAAAAAATACTTTTTCACCAAAAGCAATAATGAGAATGAAAAAATCGTTAATTTATTGGAATATTTTAAAAAATTTAGAAATTTTTGTTTTGATTTGGATATCAATATTATGCTAAATGGTTCTATAGATTTTAATTATAGGTAAACAATGGCTGTTCCAAAAAGAAAAACGTCAAAATCCAGAAGAAATAAAAGAAGATCACATCATAAAATTATTGGTGCAAACATTGTTGAAGATAAAAAATCGGGTGAATATAGACTTTCGCATCACATTGACCTGAAATCTGGATTTTATAACGGAAAAAAAATTTTAGATAATTAATCTTTTATTAATTTTAATCTA
>CACGHX010000010.1 GCA_902573065.1 uncultured Pelagibacteraceae bacterium
ATTCACTCGGAATATGATTTAATTTTCTATAAGTTTTTGCTCTTTTACTCTCCCATGATAAAAACACAGCACTAATTGCACCAAAAAGTTGTTCGTGGACATCTTGGGGAAAGCTTCTTTTTGTTTTTTCTTTTATTAGTTTTTTAAAATTATTAATTAAGCCATCCCAATCTTCAGAGTTTAGTTCAGTGTCTTGCAGAACTCCTTTGGTTAATTTGTAGTTATCAATCATTTCCTCAAAATGATGCGTTTCTACTCCCATAACTACATTAGAATACATTTGAATAAATCTTCTGTAACTATCTTTTGCAAATCTGTCATTTAAAGTTTTTTTTGAAAGAGCTGATACCGTTTTATCATTTAGTCCTAAATTGAGAATAGTATCCATCATACCAGGCATTGAAACTCTTGATCCTGATCTGACTGATATTAATAAAGGATTTGAATTTTCACCAAACTTTTTCTTTGTTATTATTTCAATCTTTTTTAGTTCTTTTTTAATTTCAGCTTTAACTTTAGATGTTAATTTTTTATTATTTTTGAAAAAAATTTCACACATCTTAGTTGAAATTGTAAAACCTGGAGGAACAGGTAATCCTAGTCTAGCCATCTCAGCTAAGTTTGCGCCTTTACCACCTAATATATTTCTTGAATTTGATATTTTTTTTGTTTTTTTATCTCCAAAACCAAATATGAACTTTGACATTAACTACCTTCCAATTTTGAAAAATCTATAAAAGTATTAAATGTAGAACAGAGTCTTTGCAAGAGTTCTAATCTATTATTTTTAATATCGTTATTATCGTCATTTACCTTAACATTTTCAAAAAACTTATCAGTGGATAACTTGGTTTCTGATAAAAGTTTTAAATGATTTTCGTAATTTTCTTTACTCTCCTTAAAGGCAAAAACCTTTCTGATGTCGTTAATTTTATTAAAGAGTTCTTTTTCCTCATCTTGTTTAAAAAGAACTGCGTCTGGACCATTTTTTGATATATTTTTTTCTTTATCAAGAATGTTGGATGCTCTTTTATAAGTTGATACTGCATTCCTACCAAGATCTTTTGATATAAATTTATTCATAACAATGGTTTTTTTATATAATTCAAGAAAATCATCATTTAAATGTGAGCTTACAGATGCTTCGATAATGTCAGGTCTAATTTTTTTTTCTTTTAAAATATTTTTCATACGATCTCTAAAAAATTTTAAAAGCTCTGAATGAGTATTTTGATTTAATTCTTTTACACCTTGTTCAGAATACATTCTTATTAAATAATCAACTAAATCTCTTATGCTTACTCTTAAATTATTCTCAATTACAGTTCTTAAAAGCCCAATAGACGATCTTCTTAAAGCAAATGGATCTTTTGAACTTGTGGGTTTTTCATTTATCAAGAAGAAACCTACCAAAGTATCTAGTTTATCTATGATTGAAAGACCATAACTAATTGGTCTTTTTGGAACATGTGAGGAAATACTTATCGGTAAGTAATGTTCGCTTACTGCTAAAGATACATCTTCTTCAAATCCTTGATTTGAGGCAAAATATTTTCCCATTATTCCTTGAAGTTCAGGAAACTCACCAACTAAACCTGAAACTAAATCGGTTTTACTTATAGATGCGGCTATCTCAACTTTTTCTTTTTTTAAATTAAGTTGATCAGAAATAAAATAAGCCATTTTTCTAAGTCTTTGCGTTTTATCGTAAATTGAGCCAAGGTTTTCATAAAATGTTATTTCTTTTAATTTATTAATTTGTTTGATCAAGTTTAAGGACTTATCTTTCTCCCAAAAGAAACTAGCGTCAGAAAGTCTTGCATCAACTACCCTTTCATTTCCTATTTTGATTAATTTTTTTTCATCTTTTTTATTTGCTACTACAACGAATTCATTGCTTATTCTGTCTCTATGATCAACCAAAGTAAAATATCTTTGATGTGTTTGAAGAGTAGACCTAATAACTTCTTGGGGCAATTTTAAATAATTTTTATCAAATTGAGCTATTAACACATTTGGCTTATCAACCAAATTACTTACCTCGTTAAGTAAAGTTTGGTTAATAAAAACTTTAAATGATTTTTTTTTACATATAGATGAAATTTTATCGCTTATTATTTTCTCACGTTCTTTATGATCGAGTATTATTGAAAAACTTTTTAAAATTTTCTTATATTCAGAGAAATTTTTAATTTTTTTTTGATTAATTGAGGAGTCTTCCTCTATAAGAGTAAAATTCGAAGCCTCAAGGTGTTTATAATTAAATTTAAGAACTTTTTCATTAAAAATAGCTAAAATTGATCTCAATGGTCTACCCCAATTCATTTCATGATCGGACCATTTCATAGATTTTTTCCATGATATTTCACTAAGAGATTTTAAAATACATTTAATTAATTCTTCTTCACTATTAATTTCCTTTCCCTTAATTTTAACAAAATAGAAATTTCCTTTTTCTGTTTTTTTTTCATATAGATCACTCAAACTAACAAATCTAGATTTAGCAAAATTTTCCAGAACTTTTTCTGGCACGCCAACTTTAGGACCTTTTATCTCAGCTGGTAAAATTTTAATTTTACCTGGTAGTCCAGAAACACAGGTGGCTATTCTTGTTGGTGTAGAATATATCTCAAAATTATTATATTTTAAGTTTGCTTCGGATAGTTTGTCTACTAGAAGTTTCTGAAATTGGTTTCTTGCACTTATTTGTAAACTTGGCGGTATCTCTTCACTAAAAAATTCAATAAAAAGCTCAGACATTATTTATCTTGATTTTCTAACCAACCTGATCCTGCTCCCTTTGCTAACTCTCTAATTCTATTTATATAACCAGTTCTCTCTGCAACTGCTATTACTCCCCTCGCATCCAATAAATTAAAAATATGACTGGCTTTTAAACATTGGTCGTAAGCTGGTAGGGGAAGTTTTTGCTCTAAAAGGTTCTTACATTCCTGTTCTGCAATATCAAAGTTTTTTAGCAGTGACTCAGTGTTTGCATGATCAAAATTATAAGCAGAAAATTCTTTTTCGGATTGAAGGTAAACATCTCTATATTTTACTCCATTGTCATTCCAATCGATATCAAATACATTTTTCTTTTTTTGCACAAACATACAAATTCTTTCTAAACCGTAAGTTAACTCGACTGATATTGGTTTACATTCTATTCCTGTCATTTTTTGAAAATAAGTAAATTGAGTTATTTCCATTCCATCACACCATACCTCCCAACCTAAACCTGCAGCTCCTAAAGTTGGGCTCTCCCAATCATCTTCAACAAACCTTATATCATGATCTTTAGAATCTATTCCAATTGCAACTAAACTTTTTAGATATAGTTGTTTAATATCTTTTGGAGATGGTTTGATAATAACCTGATACTGATAATAATATTGTAATCTATTTGGATTTTTTCCATATCTTCCATCTGTTGGTCTTCTTGATGGTTGAACATAAGCTGCTTTCCAAGGTTTTGGTCCTAGTGATCGTAAAGTAGTTGCTGGATGAAAAGTACCCGCACCAACCTCTAGATCGTAAGGTTGTAAAATAATACATCCTTGTTTATCCCAAAATTTTTGTAAATTAAAAATTAAGTTTTGAAATGATAAGGCTTTATTTTTCTTTTCAGTTTTTTTTGGCATCTATAAACCAAATTTTTGCCACAGTGCTCTCTCTTCTATAACGCTTACTATATTATCAACTTGATTGTCTAATGAGGATGATAATCTTTTTGCTAAAAAACCTTTTTGTTTTTCAAACTTTTTAATCTCAATATTTTCTCCAAATTTTTCTCTCAAAATTTGCTCTGCATTTCCTATGCCATCCACAAGTCCTAATTTTAATGAGGTTGAGCCTGACCAAAATTCACCTGTAAAAGTATTATTTTTATCGGGATCTTTCAATTTTGATCCACGACTTTTTTTAACTAAATTTATAAAATCTGAGTGCAACTCTAATTGTAATTTTTTAATTCTTTCAATGTCTTCAGGTTTTTCCTCTTTAAAAGGATCTAAAGTACTTTTGTTTTTTCCAGCGGTATAAACTCTTCTTTGAACTCCTATTCTTTTAATAGCATCCTGAAATCCAAAAGAAGCTGATATAACCCCAATTGATCCAACTATTGAACTTGAGTTTGCATATATCTCATCACCAGCACAAGCAATAAGATACCCACCTGACGCTGCAACATCCTCTGCAAAAACAATAACTTTTTTATTATTTTTTTTTGCAAGTTGTCTAATGTAATCGTGAATTAAATGTGACTGAACTGGTGATCCTCCAGGTGAGTTTATCGAGATTGCTATACTTTTGGCTTTTTTAAATGAAAATGCTTTTTTTATAATTTCTTGCTGACCTGAAAAATCTATGCCTTGTCTAAATCGTCCAGCTGATCCAATAACTCCAGCGAGCCTAATATGCGGAACAACTACTTTCTTTTTAAAAAACGAAAACATATGAATAAAGGTTAATAATAATTCTTATATCAGCACATAAATTAAATTGAAATATAAATTACGCTACTCTTGGTTGAAATTGACATGCGTCACAGAGGTCTAAAATAATAATAAATTAAATTTTGAAAAGTATATAATGTTTTTATGGGTTCAGTAATTCCTCTAAAAAAATCAGTTAATAATGCCTACTTGGATTTAAGAAACCACTTAGAAGGTAAGCTATATTCTGTTGAAAAACTTATAAAAAACAAACTTAAAAGTGATGTTAATTTAATAAAAAAAATGAGTGATTATCACCTCAATTCAGGTGGTAAAAGAATAAGGGCTCTTCTAACAATGGGTTGCGCAAAATTAGGTGGTTATGCAGAGGGCTATAGAGATGTAAATTTAGCTGCGTGTGTTGAATTAATTCACAGCGCAACTTTGCTGCATGATGATGTTATTGACCAAAGTGAAGTAAGAAGAGGTAACAAAACACCAAATCACATATGGGGAAATCAATCTTCTATATTAGTTGGTGATTATTTACTCAGTAGATGTTTTGAAATGATGGTTGAAGATGGAAATCTAGAAATATTAAAACTTCTATCATCAACATCAACGAAAATAGCCCAGGGAGAAGTTATGCAACTTCAATATAAAGGTGAGGCTGATCTTTTAGAAGAGAATTACATAAAAATAATAAATTTAAAAACTGCAGCTTTGTTTGCAGCAGCAACCAGGGTTGGAGCATGTTTGTCAAATTTAGATATTAAGAAAAAAGATGCTTTAGAGTCATATGGTAAAAATTTAGGTTTAGCTTTTCAAATCGCAGATGATGCTTTGGATTATTTCTCAAAAGAGAAAATATTTGGAAAAGAAATTGGCAAAGATTTTTTTGAAGGTAAAGTAACGCTACCAGTAATAATAGTTTATCAAAAATCTAACCCTATTGAGAGAACATTTTTAATTAATACATTCAAGAAAGACATAAGAAATAAAAAAGATTTTGAAGAAATTTTACAATTAATAAAAAAATACAATGCATTAGAGGCCACTTTTAAAAGAGCTGAATATTTTGTAAATGTTTCCTATGATGCTCTAGGTATTTTTGAAAATTCAAAAGAAAAAGATATTTTACAAAATCTTACTAGTTTTAGCTTGAATAGATCTTTTTAAGGATAAAGTATTTCCTTAACCCAATTATTATTTTCTTTTCTGTAGTTTAATCTTTCGTGAATCCTGTTTTTAATTTCCAGCCAAAACTCAATTCGTTCTGGCTTCAAATTCCAGCCTGACCAGTGAGGAGGTCTAGGTACTTTATTTTCATCAGGATATTTTTTTTTAAATTCTTCAAACCTTTGAATTAATTCCTCTCTTTTTTTCATTACGCTAGACTGTGATGATGCCCAAGCACCTATTCTACTTCTATAAGCTCTTGAATTATAATATTTATCAGCAACCTCATCCCTAACAATATTAACTTTGCCTGAAATTCTTATTTGTCTTCTAAGACTTTTCCAGTGAAAACACATAGAGGCATTTGGATTTTTTTTGAGATCGTTCCCTTTTTTACTGTTAAAATTGGTATAAAAAATAAAACCATCCTCACTGTATCCTTTTAATAAAACCATTCTCACGCTTGGAATTCCATCAGATGTTGAAGTTGCAAGCGATAATGCATTTGGATCATTAATTTCACTTTTTTCAGCTACTGAGAACCAATTTTTAAACAAATTAATAGGATTTGCCTCGTCTCCAAAACAATTATCCAGTCCTAACGAATTTTGGCCATTTTTTTGATTCATAATTATTATAAAATAATTTATACATTAAATATCGATGTCTTTTAATACTTTTGGAAAAATATTTAGATTTACGACATGGGGTGAGTCACATGGTCCCGCTATAGGCTGTATTATAGATGGTTGTCCTCCAAATATAGCAATTTCAGATAAAGAAATACAGGCAGACATGGACAGGAGAAGACCTGGAAACACAAAATTTGTCTCCCAAAGAAAAGAGTCAGATAAGATAGAAATTTTATCTGGTGTATTTGAGGGAAAATCAACAGGAACTCCAATTTCAATATTGATAAGAAATGAGGACAAAAGATCGAGAGATTATGAGTCAATAAAAAATAAATTTAGACCAGGTCATGCTGATTTCACATATTTTAAAAAATATGGAATAAGAGACTTTCGAGGCGGTGGGAGACAATCAGCAAGAGAAACAGCTTCAAGAGTTGCTGCTGGTGCTATAGCAAAAATAGTATTGAAAAATTTATTAGGTAAAAAATTTAGTGTTTATGGTGCTGTTGTTCAGTTGGGTTTAATGGGATGTGATAGAAAAAATTGGAATAATAAAGAAATAAGAAAAAATCCATTTTTTTGCCCGGACAGAAAGTCTGTTAAACTCTGGGAAAAGTATTTAATGGCAGTAAGAAAATCTGGATCATCATGTGGTGCAGTAATTGAACTTAGAGCTAATGGTATTCCTGCAGGACTTGGAGCGCCAATTTACTCAAAACTTGATACTGACATAGCTGGTGCTTTGATGAGTATTAATGCCGTTAAGGGAGTAAATATAGGTGCGGGTATGGGTGCTGCATATTTATCAGGAGAGGAAAATTCTGATGAAATGAGATCTAAATCTGGAAAAGCTAAGTTTAAAAGTAATAATGCTGGAGGAATACTTGGCGGTATTTCCTCAGGACAAGAAATTATTGCTTCGTTTGCAGTAAAACCAACTTCATCAATAATTAACAGTAGAGAAACAATTGATAAAAAAGGAAAAAATACAAAAATATCTGTGAGAGGTCGCCATGATCCTTGTGTTGGTATAAGAGCAGTTCCAATTGGTGAGGCTATGCTTTCGTGTGTATTACTAGACCACTTTTTAATGAATAGAGCACAGTGTGGTTAAGATAAGTTTTTATTTTTTGCTATAACTACGTTAGAGTTTAAAATACTTTCAATTTTTTCAACAATACTATTGCTGTCTAATCCTGCAGTTTTATACATGTTATCAGGTGTATCTTGATCTAAAAATTTATCAGGTAACATCATAGATCTAAATTTTAATCCACTGTCAAAAAATCCTCTTTCAGATAAAAGATTGGAAACATGAGATCCAAAACCACCTATAGAACCTTCTTCAATTGTCAAAACAGCTTCATGGTTTGAAGCTAATTCAAGAATTAGTTTTTCATCTAAAGGCTTTGCAAATCTTGCGTCAAAAATTGTCACAAAAATTCCTTTTTTGTTTAAAGTTTCAGCCGCTTTTTTGCATTCATTCATCCTTGCTCCAAAGTTAAGAATTGCCAAATGTTTTCCAGATGAAATAATTCTACCTTTACCAATTTCAATAGTTTCATTGATGTCGGGTAATTCTACACCAAAACCACTTCCTCTAGGATATCTGAAGGCTGATGGCCTATCATTTATGTTTACTGATGTATTTATCATTCTTACTAATTCAGCCTCATCGCTTGCTGCCATTACAACAAAATTTGGCAGAGTGGAGAGATATGTAGTATCAAATGATCCAGCATGAGTTGCTCCGTCTGAACCGACTAAGCCTGCTCTATCTATGGCAAATCTAACTGGTAAAGATTGTATTGCAACGTCATGAACAACTTGATCATAAGCCCTTTGTAAAAAAGTTGAGTAAATAGCAGCATAAGGCTTGTATCCTTCGGTAGCTAATCCAGCAGCAAAAGTTACTCCGTGTTGTTCGGCTATGCCCACATCAAACATCCTATCAGGAAACTTTTTTTGAAAAAGATCTAGTCCAGTTCCCGATGGCATTGCACCAGTAATTCCTACAATTTTTGTATCGTTCTGAGCGTGTTTAATTAAGGTATTTGCAAAAACCTTTGTATAAGAAGGTCCTGCTGATTTCCCTTTTGCCTGTTTACCAGTTAAAACATCAAATTTTGATACTCCATGATATTTATCTCCTGATTCTTCAGCGGGTTTGTATCCTTTACCCTTTTTGGTAATTGCATGTATTAGTATTGGACCTTGATGATTTGAATTTTTTGCATTCTCTAAAATTGTAACTAAATTGTTTACATCATGTCCATCAATGGGACCTATATAATAAAAGCCAAGTTGGCTAAATAATGTTCCGCCGGTCACTGCACTTCTAAGTAAATCCTCTGCTTTACCCGCACTTTTTGAAAATCTTCTTGAAAATGCTGAAAGTATTAATTTTATGGTTTCACGGAAACTAAAATATATTTTTCCAGACAAAAGTCTTGCGAGATATTTGCTCATCGCACCAACCGGTGGTGCTATTGACATATCATTGTCATTAAGAACAACTATCAATTTTGATTTCATCGCTCCAGCATTATTCATTGCTTCATAGGCCATTCCTGCACTCATTGCTCCATCACCTATAACAGCAACAACATTATTTTTATCATTAGAAAGCTTCTTAGCTGTAGCCATACCAAGAGTTGATGATATCGATGTAGAACTATGTGCTGCACCAAATGGATCATATTCACTTTCTGATCTTTTGGTAAATCCTGAAAGCCCACCACCTTTTCTTAAAGTTCTTATTCTGTCTCGTCTACCTGTAATTAATTTGTGTGGGTAACATTGATGGCCAACATCCCAAACTAATTTATCTTTTGGAGTATTAAAAACATAGTGCAAAGCCACAGTAAGCTCTACCACACCTAAACCTGCTCCTAAATGTCCTCCAGTTTCTGATACAACATTAATAAGTTCGGATCTCAGTTCTTTTGAAACTTGATCTAATTGATTTTTACTAAGTTTCCTTAAATCTGATGGATAATTAATATTATCTAATAATTTATTTTTCATTAAAAACTTCTATTTAATATAAAATCTGACACTTCAATTAACTTATTTGATTTTTTTCCATATTTTTTTAATTTATTTATTATCGTCTTTTTTCTGTCTAAAGCAAACCCTAAAGTTTTTTCATAACCATATAATTTAATTAATGTGGATTTCCCCTTTTTTTTATCTTTTTTAACAGATTTGCCTGTGCTTTTTTTATTTCCTTTTACATCTAAAAGATCATCTGCAATTTGAAATAATAATCCTATTTCTTGACCGACTTTACTCATTTCTTTTTGTGTCTTTGTGTTTTTTTTTGCTACAATTGCAGGAGCCAAACAACAAAATTCAAATAATTTTCCTGTCTTTTTTCTTTGCATATTTATGATTTTTTTAAAATCAATATTCTTTTTTTCATAATTTAGATCTAAGAATTGACCCCCTGCAATGCCGACATGACCTGCGCACTCAGACAATTTTTTTATTAGATTAAGTTTAATATGTGTGTCTAATTTAAATTTTTGATCTGCAATCATTTCAAAAGCTAGTGTCAGCAAAGAATTCCCAGCAAGAATTGCTGTTGACTCACCAAATTTAATATGTGTTGAAGGTTTTCCCCGTCTCAATCTATCATTGTCCATGCATGGTAAGTCATCATGAATTAAGGAGTATGAATGTATACACTCTACAGCAGCACATACATTAATAATTTGATTAAAATTAATATTAAAAATTCTAGATGTGTTAAGAATAATTGTTGACCTTATTTTTTTTCCTCCAAATAAAGTACCATATTTCATTACGGGTATAAGTTCTGAATACTTTTGCATATTGAAATAATTTTTTATAAATTTGTCTACAGTATTTGCGTTTTGTTTAATATTTTTAAGCATTTAAAATTAATTAATTATTTTTTTTTACCCATCGAATGTATTTTAGTTAGTTTTTCCTTAAAAATGTTATCTACATGGTCGTTCAAAAGTAGCAATCTTTCATAGTCTTTCTTTGAATTCTCTAAATCTGTCCCACTATCCTCTAATCTTTTTAAAATATCTGATATTTCAATTTTAGCCTCGTTTATTGATTTACTTTTAATGTCAGGTGGAATATTTTTGGTTTTCATTAAATTTATAATAATCTTAATATGAAAAATATCTATAAAAATTCTTTTTACAACCTAAATAAAGCCAAAAAAATTTTAGAAAAAAACAAAATTATAGCAGTGCCAACAGAAACTGTATATGGGTTAGCAGGTAATGCTTATTCCAATAAATCTGCTAAGAGAATATATAGTTTAAAAAAAAGACCAAAAAAAAATCCACTTATCATTCATTATTATAATTTAGATCTATTAAAAAAAGATGCAAAATATGACAAAAATTTCTTAAAACTTTATAAAAAATTTTCCCCAGGACCCCTAACCTATGTTTTAAAAAAGAGAAAAAATTCAAAAGTATCAAAATTTGCTAATGCTAAATTAAAAACTATTGCAGTTAGATTTCCTAAAAACAAAGTCATTAGATCTTTGTTAAAAAAATTAAGTTTTCCTTTAGCTATTCCTAGTGCAAATATTTCTACCGGGGTAAGCCCAACTGAACCATTGGATGTGGTTGATGAATTCAAAAATAAAATTAAATTTATTTTAAATGGTGGAAAATCAATAATTGGTTTAGAGTCAACTGTAATAAATTTAATTAATAAGCCTAGAATTTTAAGACCAGGAGCAATAAGCAATATTCAAATTGGAAAGATATTAAAAAAAAAAGTCTCAAATGTAGCTGGGCCTAAACTTATAGTTTCACCTGGTATGCTTAAAAGACATTATTCTCCAGGTATACCTATGAAACTTAATTCAATAAAACCTGATTATAAGGCCGCATTCATTGTTTTTGGAAAGAAGTATAAGATGAAAAAAAATATGTTTAATTTAAGTAAAAATAGTAACCTCAAAGAAGCAGCAAAAAATTTATATAAAATTTTAAGAAAAATTAAGAAATTAAAATATAAAAAAATCAATGTAGTTAAAATTCCAAATAAAAATATCGGTATTGCTATTAACGATAGATTAAAAAAGGCATCAAAATAAATGTCCATTCAAATTAAAAATTTGTCAAAAAAATTTAATCAAGTTTATGCTGTGAATAATATTAACTTTTCTATAAGTACAAATAAAACTGTTGGTTTACTTGGCCCAAATGGTTGTGGAAAAACCACATCAATTGGAATGATGCTCGGTCTAATAAAACCAACAAGTGGAGATATAATTATACAAAACAAAAATATAAACACATTCGAAAGGAATGAACTTTTAAGTATTATGAATTTTGCATCGCCTTATGTTGAATTACCAAAAAAGCTTAGTGTAAAACAAAACCTTGAAATCTATGGAAGGCTTTATGGTGTAAAAAATTTATCTTTAAGGGTAAATGAATTAGCAGAAGATTTAAATTTAAAAGATTTTTTAAATAAAAAAACTGGTGAATTATCTTCTGGTCAAAAAAACAGAGTCTCACTTGCAAAATCATTAATAAATAAACCTGAAATTCTTCTTTTAGATGAACCAACAGCAAGTCTTGATCCAGATATTGGTGATTATGTTAGAACTTATGTACAATCATACAAATCTAAAAATAAAATAACAATACTTTTAGCTTCTCATAATATGGCGGAGGTAGAAAGACTGTGTGACAGTGTGATAATGATGAAAAAGGGTAAAATTATTGATCAAGGTACTAGTAAGGAAATAATAAGTAGGCATGGTCGTGCAAATCTTGAGGAAACATTTTTAAAAATAGTAAGGAGCAAAGATGAGATGGCATAAAATCTATGCATTATGTCTAAGACATATTTACTTAATAAGTAATTCTTTGCCGAGAATTATAGATTTAATATATTGGCCGACAGTCCAAATATTTTTATGGGGATTTATTTCAAAATTTTTTACTTTAAATTCTGAATATTATAGTAATACAGTTGGAATAATATTGACCGCAGCAATTTTATATGACTTTTTATTTAGAGTGAGTATTAGTTATAACATAATGTTTCTTGAAGAAATATGGAGTAGAAATTTTACTAATTTATTTATTGCACCAATTAAATTGAGTGAAATGATTGCATCACTTACCATTACAGCAGTTTTTAGATCTCTAATAGGTCTGATCCCAGCAGCACTATTAGCTATTCCTTTGTTTGGAGTCTCTGTTTTTAAAATAGGTTTGCCTCTACTCGCATTATTATTAAGCTTATATATTTTTGGTGTTACGCTTGGGCTTTTGGTTACTTCTGGACTTCTACGATTTGGTCCTTCATTCGAAAATATTGCGTGGGCTAGTTTATTTTTTTTAGCTCCATTAGGTTGTATATATTACCCTGTAGAAATATTACCTTTGTCTTTACAAATAATCGCTAAAGGACTTCCGCTTGTACATGTTTTTGAAGAAATGCGAAATATACTTTTAAACGGAACGGTTAACTATATTGAAGTATTTATTTCAATTTTAATTTCAATTGCCTATTTTATTTTTGGTGTAATAATTTTTTATGTAGCGTATTCTGGTGCTAGAATTAGAGGAACATTAATTAACATGGGGGAATAGTAAATGGCACTATATGATTGTTTCATGTATTTTGATGAAGATATGCTTTTAGATATCAGGCTTAATACTCTCAACAATATAGTAGATAAATTTATTATTGCAGAAGGAACTAGAACACACTCTGGTGAAGAAAAAAAACTAAATTTCGACATAAAAAAATTTTCAAAATTTAAAGATAAGATAGAATATTTAATAATTGACGATATTCCATTAAATGTAACCAAATATAAAAAAGATTGGTCTGCCAGTCATATAAGGGATCAATACCAAAGGAACTCACTAGATAGAGGTTTAAAAAATTGTGATGGGAATGATTTAATAATGATTTCAGATCTTGACGAAATACCTAATCCAAAAAAAATTAATGAGTTCGATATTAAGAAAAAGTATGCTTGTTTTATACAAAAGAATTTTCACCAAAAAATAAATTTAATTAATAAAACTATTGAGGGTTGGCCAGGTACAAAGATTTGTCAAAAAAAATATTTAAAGTCGCCTCAATGGTTGAGAGACATTAAAATTAAAGAAAGACCATTCTGGAAAATTTACAAACCTCAACAACCCCAAATAATTGAAAATGGTGGGTGGCATTTTAATGATCTTAAAAAACCTGAGGATATTTCAAAAAAAATTAAAAGTGGTGCACATCAAGAAGAAAATAAAGATGAATACACAAATATTGAAAATATAACTAATAGAGTTAGGGAAAAGAAAGATTTACTAGGTCGAAATTATAAATACGAAGCTATAAATATTGATAATTCTTTTCCGGATTATATTTTAAATAATAAAGATAAATATCAGGAATGGATTTTGTAGATAAATAATTATTTATTCCTTTTTTTTTCTTAAATATTTTTTTTCAAAATTTTTCATATATTTATAAAATTTAAAACTTCTTAGAAAATCTTTAAATTTTTCTTTTTTCTCGTAAACATCGTTCTTAACTCCTTCTCTATTTTTGAAGTATGTCCTATTCTTTTTGTGCTTATTAATAATCTCATGTTCTGGTCTACCAGATGAAAAATAATATAGAGCAATGGATTTTCTGGAGCGTTCATCCGGACAGTTTAGTGGGTCTGGGTGACCGTGATTACTAAAGTCTGTTGTTGAAAATATTACCATTGTGTTAAAGGTTGGAGCTATTTTTTTTATACATTTTGTCATGTCTTTATCCCAGAGTTCCAAATATCCGCCATACTCCTCTTTCCAATTTTTGTTGAGATAAATCAAAACATTTATTCTTCTATCTAAACTTAAATTTGGATGTCTATTAAAATCAGTATGAACTTTTAATACACCGCCTCTTTTAATTTCATGAAGTCCTCCACCATTTAATTCTGGATCGTGAACAAGTTTTTCTTTTATTGATGTTATGCTTTGTAAAAATTGTAAAAAATTATTTGAATTTAAAAAATCAAAAAATAATTTGATATTATTTGGAAAACTTGAGTAATCATTATTACCAAATTTAACTTCATTCTTATTTTTCCATTGTTCAGAAGAGTTCATTTTTGATAAATCTGGAAAAGACTTCAGAATTTCATTCAAAAAATCTTCATTGAAGAAATCTTTTATGACTATATGCGGATAAGGGTTTGCGTTTGAATAGCTATCCCTCTCTCTTGTAATGTAGCTGCTCAAATCTAAGAATTTATCAGATATAATTTTCGTTTCTTTCATGTCAGTTTCCTGGCGGGCCGTGAAGGATTTGAACCCTCAACCTCACCGTCCGAAGCGGTGCGCTCTATCCAGTTGAAGCTAACGGCCCCTAATAATATAATACTTTTAAATTATTAAATGAATAAAACAATAACATTTTTAGCTAAGGATCTTGAAAAAAAGATTAGATTGGACAAATTTTTAACAGAAAATCTTAAAAATTTATCAAGGTCCCAAATTAAGAAAATCATAGTTTCAAAAAATATTAAAATTAATAAAAAGCAGATCATCGCTTCATCAGAAAAAATAAAAGAAAATGATTTAATTGAAGTCAATATGCCTGAAATAAGGACAAATTATATTAAACCAAAAAAAATAAATTTGGACATTATTTATGAGGACGAAGATATAATAGTGATTAATAAAAATAGTGGGTTAATCGTGCATCCTGGAGCAGGGAATAAAGATGAGACTTTAGTAAATGGGTTATTATATTTATATAAAAATAATCTTTCCAATTTAAACGGAGAATTTAGACCTGGTATAGTTCATAGAATAGATAAAGATACTAGTGGTATAATAGTAGTTGCAAAAAACAATCATGCACACGCACTTTTGTCTGAGCAGTTTAGTAAACATACTATCAGTAGAAAATATGTTGCTTTAGTTTGGGGAGTGATAAGACCGTTGAATGGAAAAATAAGTACCCTGATATCTAGAAGTAAAAAAAATAGACAGCTTATGTCGGTTAGTGATCGTTTAGGTAAAAAAGCTGTAACAAACTATAAAACAATAAAAACTTTTAGTTCAAAAGAAATACCAAAAATTAGTTTGGTGGAATGTATTTTAGAAACTGGAAGAACACACCAAATACGGGTTCACTTAGAATATAAAGGAAATCCATTGGTTGGAGATAAAAAATATGGAAAGAAAAAAACAAAATTTAAAAAAATAAATAAAAAATTTAATGAAATACTTTCATCTTTTTCCAGGCAGGCTTTACATGCAAAAAGTTTAGGCTTTATTCATCCAACTAAGAAAAAATTTGTAAATTTTGACTCTAGATTACCAAATGATTTTAAAAAAATGCTAGATTTTCTTGACAATTTTGCCAATTGAAGAATTAGAATTTATAAATATATATACATCCATGAGCACAAAAACAGAAATATCAAATCTACCTAGTTTAACAAGTGAGGGTGGACTATCAGTATACCTTGCTCAGATCAAAAAATTCCCCATACTAGATGCGGAAGAGGAATATATGTTGGCAAAAAACTGGAAGGAAAGCGGTAATCTGAAATCGGCACATAGACTTGTTACAAGTCATTTGCGTTTGGTTGCAAAAATAGCAATGGGTTATCGTGGCTATGGTCTTCCAGTAAACGAGTTAATATCAGAAGGTAATATTGGATTAATGCAGGCAGTAAAGAAATTTGATCCTGAAAAAGGATTTAGACTGGCAACATATGCTATGTGGTGGATTAAAGCAGCTATTCAAGAATATGTTTTGAGATCATGGAGTCTTGTAAAAATGGGAACAACGTCTGCACAAAAAAAACTTTTTTTTAATCTTAAAAAAATGAAAAAACAAATAGCCCCTTATGAGGAGGGTGATTTAAAAAAAGAACAAGTCGATCAAATATCGAAAAAACTTGGGGTAAAATCTGAAGAAGTTGTAAATATGAATAGGAGGATGATGGGTCAAGAGAAGTCTCTCAATGATCCAATTAAAGATGGTGAAAAGGGTGAATGGCAAGACTGGATAGTAAGTGATGATCTTGATCAAGAGCTTTTTGTTTCGCAAAAACAAGAAATGGATGAAAAAAAATCTTTGTTACACCAATCAATTAAAATTCTTAATGACAGAGAAAGAGAAATATTAGAAGAAAGAAAATTATCAAGTGAACCAAAAACACTAGAAGATCTTAGTAAAAAATATAAAATAAGTAGAGAAAGAATTAGGCAAATTGAAACCAAAGCTTTTGAAAAACTTCAAAAAGCAATGTTAAACGCTACTCAATCCAAGAACCTTCTACCAAGAAATTAAGCAAACGGGCTTTCAACTAGGATTGTATCTTCTCTTTCAGGGCTTGTTGAAATACTCGAAATTTTAGCCTCTGTAAAATCTTCAACAGCATAAATATATTTTTTTGCATTATTTGGAAGATTTTCCATATTTCTTATACCTTTGGTGCTTTCTTTCCAGCCAGGAAAAGTTTCGTATATAGGTTCGATTTTGAATTGATCTTCAGCTCCTGCAGGTAAATAATCGTATTGTTTTCCATTTAATTTATAAGCAATACACATTTTAATTTCATCCAATTCATCAAGCACGTCCAGTTTTGTAAGCGCTATTCCATTTACGCCTGAGATTTTAATAGTTTGTCTTACTAGTACACCGTCAAACCATCCACATCTTCTTTTTCTACTAGTTACTGTCCCAAATTCTTTTCCTCTACTTCCCAGCAAGTTTCCAATTTCATTTTTTTGTTCAGTTGGAAATGGACCTTCACCTACTCGTGTTGTGTATGCTTTAGTTATGCCCAAAATATAATTTGATCCGTTAGATCCAAATCCAGATCCTGTAGCAGCTGCGGATGCAACTGTATTTGATGAAGTCACAAAAGGATAAGTGCCATGATCAACATCTAAAAGAATTCCCTGAGCACCTTCAAATAATATTTTTTTTCCTTTAGATTTAAATTCATTTAGTCTTTTCCAAACTGGTTGTGAAAATTTTAAAATTTCTGGTGCTATTTTCAACAATTCTTTTTTTAATTTATCTTTTTTGAAAATCGTTTTTTTCAAACCTTTTCGTAAAGCATTATGATGGATTAAAGCAGCATCAAGTCTAGAGTCCAAATTACTTTCAGAAGTTAAATCCATAACCCGTATCGATCTTCTTCCAACCTTATCCTCGTATGCTGGACCTATACCTCTTCTAGTGGTTCCGATTTTTGCTTTTCCTGCTGAGTCTTCTCTTATTTCATCCATCTCTTTATGGTAAGGCAGTATGAGATTAGCCGCTTCAGAAAGTATTAAATTATTTTCATTGATTTCGACGCCTTTTGATTTCATTTCTTTTATCTCATCTATTAATGCCCATGGATCAACAACTACACCGTTTCCTATAATTGATACTTTATTTTTTCTAACTGTACCTGAGGGAAGCAATCTTAATTTATAGGTAATACCATCAATTACCAAAGTGTGGCCAGCATTATGTCCACCTTGAAATCTAACAACAACATCAGCCTCACTTGAAAGCCAATCAACAATTTTACCTTTCCCTTCATCTCCCCATTGTGTTCCTATAACTATAACATTTTTCATTATTTAAATTTACTATCTATATTAATTGAGCTTAAATGATTAATTGGTCCATGGCCCTTTCCATAATTAAGATTGGATCTTATAGATTGATTAACATATTTAATTCCAAGCTCACAAGATTTATTTATACTTTTTCCACATGCAAAAAAAGTTGCAATTGCACTTGATAAAGTGCAGCCAGTTCCATGAGTGTTTTTGGTTTTAATTTTTTTATTTCTAAAAATTTTTATTTCTTTTTTATTTAAAAATACATCTGTCATAACTTTAGATTTTCCATGTCCACCTTTTATTAATACATTTTTAACACCAGAATTAAGCAAAATATTGGCAGCCCGAATCATATCCTCTAAGTTTTTAATTTTAGTTTTAGTTAGTACTTCAGCTTCTGGAATATTTGGTGTTACAAGATAAACTTTTTTAATAAGTTTTTCCTTTAATATTTTTACTGCCGTATCGTTTATAAGTTTAAAACCACCTTTTGCAACCATCACAGGGTCTAAAATTATTTTTTTAGTTTTAACTTTTCGAAGTGATTTTATTACAGAATTAATTACAATTGATGAATGAAGCATTCCAATTTTAATTGCATCTGGTTTGATATCTTTTGAAGTAAATAAAATCTGTTTTTCTATTTCTTTAGGAGGAATAGAAACAACGGAATTTACTCCAGTAGTATTTTGAGATGTAATTGCAGTAATAGCTGTCATCGCATAACCTCCTAATGCTGTAACTGTTTTGATATCTGCTTGTATTCCTGCTCCTCCAGAGGAGTCTGATCCTGCTATTATTAAAATTTTTGATTTAGGTTTCAATTTATTTAATAGATTTTTTGATTATTTTTATACATTTTAAAACTAAGGTCTTGTCATATGACTCGGCCATTATCCTAATTTTTGGTTCTGTACCAGATTTTCTAACTAAAATTCTTCCCTTTTGACCCATAAGTTTACCTGCTTTCTTTATTGCATTTTTACATTTTGATCTATTAATTATATTTTTATCGCTTACTGGTATGTTCTCTAATGTTTGTGGTAATGGTTTAAAAACTTTTAATAACTGACTAGCTTTTTTACCCTTTCGAAGGGAAAACAAAACTTCCAAAGCTACCAATAATCCATCTCCAGTTGTTGCAAATTTTCCCAAAATAATATGCCCCGACTGTTCACCTCCTAAATTATAATTTAGCTTTTTCATTTTTTCTTTAACGTATCTATCTCCAACTTTAGATCTCGAAAATCTTATTTTTTCATTAAGCAAAAATTTTTCTAAACCATAATTAGACATCAACGTTCCAACTACGCCACCTTTTAAAATTTTTTTAGATTTCCATCTACGAGCCAACATTGCAATTATTTGGTCACCATCTATTATTTTCCCTTTTTCATCGCACATAATCACTCTGTCAGCATCTCCATCAAATGCTATTCCGATTTTAGCTTTATATTTTTTAACAATAGTCTTTATTTTTGAGGGATATGTTGATCCACATTTGTCATTTATATTTAATCCATTTGGTTTTACTCCTATAGAAATCACTTTGGCACCAAGTTCTTTTAATAATTTAGGAGCAGCTTTATAAGAAGCACCATTTGCACAATCTAAAACAATTTTTATACCTTTTAGATTAAAATTGCTCGGAAAATTATTTTTAAGTATTTTAGTATATTTATCGTTTCCATCCTCAAGACGCTTTACTCTTCCCAATAATTTTGGGTTTGTTAACTGTTTGGTGTTTTTTGCATCTATTAATTTTTCAATTTTTTTTTCAATTTTATCAGATAGCTTCATGCCGTCAGGACCAAATAATTTTAATCCATTATCATGGTAAGGATTGTGTGATGCAGTAATCATTATTCCCATATTAGCCTTCATAGATTTAGTTAACATAGCTAAACCATTTGTTGGTAAAGGTCCTAAAGTGTAAACATGCATTCCACCAGATACTAAACCAGAAACTAGTGCTGGTTCTAAAGTATATCCTGATAATCTAGTATCTTTTGCAATTATAGCTATTTGTTTTGATTTCTTTTGATTTTTAAAATAAGCACCCGAAGCAAGACCGAATTTAAAAAATTTTTCTCCAGTTATATTTCCTTGATTTACTCTTCCTCTGATACCATCTGTCCCAAAATATTTATTTATCATTAATTTTTTCGTACACCATTATACCTTGCTTTACTTCCCTTACATTGTGCACTCTGAAAATTTGTACACCCTGGGATAGCAAATAAAGAACTGATGCTAATGTCCCGCCAGTTCTATCTTTACTATCGTACTCGCCTGATATTTGATTAATGAATCTCTTTCTTGAAGTTCCAACCAAAATCGGGAAGCCAAGGCTATGAAACAAAGATATATTGGAAATTAAAGTCAAATTATGTTTCAGTGTTTTACCAAAACCAATCCCTGGATCTATTATGATTTTGTTATTATCTGTAATATTTGAAATTTCTTTTTCAAAAAAATCGTAAATATCTAGTAAAACATTTTTGTATTTTGGACTCCTTTGCATTGTTTTTGGGGTTCCTTGCATATGATGTAAAACTTTTGGAATATTAAAATTTCTTAATTTAATAAGTGCAAAGGGATCATGACTAAAACCTGACACATCATTAATTAGATCTGCCCCGCAATTTACACTTTTTATCATAATATCAGATTTTCGTGTATCAACTGATAGACAAATTTTTTTATATTTTTTTTTAAAGTTATTTAAAACATACTTAATTCTTTCCCATTCAATTTTTGGATCAATCGTTTTTGAACCTGGTCGAGTAGACTCTCCACCAACATCAATAATATTTGCTCCAGATTTTATCATGTTAGAAATTTGTTTAAATGCTTTATTATGGCTATTAAATTTTCCTCCATCTGAAAAGCTATCAGGAGTAAGATTAAGAATACCCATAATTGATGGGGATTGAAAATTAATATGTTTCAGAAAATCTTTTCTCTTCGATATAATTTTACTTAGATCTTCTTTAACAGTTTTTCTAATTTTTTTATTTAACTTAAAAACTTTATTAATATTAATAAGATTAGCTTTTACTCCCCTTTTTTCTCTCGAAAAAATTTCGATACTATCGAAGGCAATATTGTTCTTACCGTTTAATGGAAGTGCTTTTTTTGTTTTGATTAATTTTATTGCTTCACTTCCATGATAAAAATTACACGCCCTCGTGTAATATTTTCTCATGATAAGTTATTATAGTGCTGGTTTTGGTTTTAGACCAATAGAATCTATTGCTGAGGATGCTTTATCATCAGCTTCTTCTTCCTGTTTTTTAGAAAGTTTGGTTGGTTGAATATTTTTAAGTATAAGATCTCTAATTTCATCACCTGTTAAAGTTTCATAAACTAGTAAAGCCTTAGCTATTTTGTGTAGATCGTCTATTTTTTCGGTCAAAACGGTTCTAGCTCTTTCGTATCCAGTATCTACTATTTTTTTAACTTCACTATCTACTTTTTTTGCAGTCTCCTCTGACATATTTTGCTGCCTAGTAATTGATCTTCCCAAAAACACTTCATCCTCATTTTCTCCGTAAGCTATGGTCCCCAAACTTTTACTCATACCATATCTTGTTACCATATTTTTTGCCATTTTAGTGGCCATATCAATATCAGATGAAGCACCAGATGTTATTTTTTCATAACCAAATATAATCTCCTCAGCAATCCTTCCTCCCATTGCCACAGCAATATCCGAATACATTTTTTCTCTTGTAACAGAGAGTTGATCTCTCTCCGGCAATCTCATAACCATTCCTAAAGCTCTTCCCCTAGGTATAATAGTTGCTTTATGAATAGGATCAGATGCTTTTTCATTTAAAGCCACAATAGCGTGTCCTCCTTCATGATATGCAGTTAATTTCTTTTCCTCTTCTGTCATTACCATTGATCTTCTTTCGGCACCCATCATTACTTTATCCTTGGCTTCCTCTATATCAACCATTGTTACTACTCTTTTATTTTTTCTTGCAGCCAATAGTGCTGACTCGTTAATCAAATTAGCTAAATCGGCTCCAGAAAAACCAGGAGTTCCTCTTGCAATAGTTCTAAGTTTCACATCTGGTCCAGTATTTATTTTTTTAACATGAACTTTTAAAATTGCTTCTCTTCCTAAAATATCTGGATTAGGTACTACTACCTGTCTATCGAACCTACCTGGTCTTAATAAAGCAGGATCTAGAACGTCAGGTCTGTTTGTAGCAGCAATTAGTATTATACCTTCATTTGTGTCGAAACCATCCATCTCAACTAAAAGCTGGTTTAATGTTTGCTCTCTCTCATCGTTACCGCCTCCTAAACCTGCACCTCTACTTCTTCCAACAGCATCAATTTCATCAATGAAAATTATACAGGGTGCATGTTTCTTTCCTTGTTCGAACATATCTCTTACTCTTGAAGCTCCAACTCCAACAAACATTTCAACAAAGTCAGAACCTGAAATTGTAAAAAAAGGAACGTTTGCTTCGCCAGCAATAGCTTTTGCAAGAAGTGTTTTTCCCGTTCCAGGAGGTCCTATAAGTAAAGCTCCTTTTGGAATTTTTCCACCTAATTTTCTAAATTTTCTTGGATCTTTTAAAAAATCTACAATTTCTTCTACCTCTTCTTTAGCTTCTTCAATACCTGCAACGTCATTAAATGTAACTTTTCCTTGGGCTTCATTTAAAAGTTTAGCTTTAGATTTTCCAAATCCCATAGCTCCACCTCGTCCACCTTGCATCTGACGCATGAAAAATATCCATACACCGATCAAGAGTAACATTGGAAACCATGATAAAAGAACTCCTAACAAAGAGGGCATTTTATCTTCAACAGGGGATGCAATTATACTAACATTTTTTTCAGAAAGCTTACCAACTAAGTCTGGATAGTTAGGTGAATATGTTTTGAATTTTGACCCGTCGGATAAAGTTCCATCGATATTATTGCCTTGTATTTTTACTTCAACCACTCTTCCATTATCTACTTCTTGTAAAAATTTCGAGAATGCAATTTGATTGTTATTTGTGTTAGCTCTATCTGGATTTTGAAAGAGATTAAATAA
>CACGHX010000011.1 GCA_902573065.1 uncultured Pelagibacteraceae bacterium
AAAGGTAAAACAAGGAGAAATAATTGGTACAGTTGGTTCAACTGGAAGATCAACGGGCGCCCACCTTGATGTTAGATTAAATTGGTTCGGTACCCGTTTAGATCCAATGACGGTTTTAAATATTAAATAATCTAAGCAGCCACTTGTAATTTATGTTTTGAAACCATTCCACTTAAAAAGTTCCAAAGATATCTTGCTGTATACATAGAAGCTTGCTCAGCTTTTTCCTGTTCTTCTTTAGACAAACCATCTAATAATTTTTCACATTCTACTCTATGAATAACATCAGCTGCTTTATGCGCTTCAAAAAATTCTAAACCTTCTTTTGAATTAACACCATAAAATTTTTTAAGACCTTGAATTTTAGTCTCAGCTATTTCAGGAATTTGTCTTTCATAAGTATACAGTGATGCTAGTCCCTCTGCATACGATAGTCTCGCTTGTTTAAAGAAATTATCAATCATTTCTTTAGTGAACCAATCCTTTTTAACTTTTTCGATTTTTTCAGAGTCAGATCCCATTGCTAAAGCAAAGTTTTTCCATAGTTTAGGGTGATCTGCATCTTTATTTTCCTCGTCTTGAAGATTTTCTAAAAGAATTTTTCTTTTTTGAATATCTTCGCAAAGTGAATGGGTCGCGCTAATGTATCTCGGAAAAGCCTTCACGTGTTGATAATATTGCTCAGCATAATCTTTAATTACTTCTCTAGTTAATTTACCCTCATTCCATGCTTTATAAAATGGGTGTTTAAGTAAATGGTATTTGTCTAATTTTTCGTTTAACTGTTTTGAAAACATATTTTCCTCCGTTACAAGTACTTTAAATAAATTTAAAAATTTAACAATTAAAATAAATGAACACAACTTTAGATTGTTACTTCTTTACGTATTGGTTTTTCGTCAATTGGAAGGTGCAGCAATGTGGCTACGAAAGATAAAAATATCGCTAGGTACCATGCATAATCAAAATTTCCAAAAATATCGTAGAACACACCCCCTAAATAGGCGCCTAAGAAAGATCCAATTTGATGATTTAAAAATACGATACCAAAAAGCATCGAAAGGTTTTTTGCACCAAACACTTGAGCAACAATACCGTTTGTTGCAGGCACGGTAGCTAGCCATAGAAGGCCAAATGTAATACCAAAAGCGATAGCTGATATGTTGGAAGGTGGTAAAAAAATAAATAACATTATAGATATTGCTCTAAAAAAATATAATCCAGCTAAAAGCATTTTTTTACTATACTTATCGCTCAAGTAGCCCATTATTAAAACCCCGATAATATTAAATAGACCTATTAGTGATAAAATTGCAAAACCAGTCCAATCATCAAGCCCTCTGTCTTGAACATATCTTGGCACATGGGTAGCTACGAGAGTAATTTGAAATCCACAAACAAAAAAACCTAAAACTAACAACCTAAAACCTTTGTGTGCGAAAGATTCTTTTAAAACCTTTATAACACTGTCACTTTTTTCTGGTTCTTTTACTAAATAATGGTCTTTTTTTTCACTTTCAGGTTTCTTTAAAAATAATCCAGGTATGCACATTATAAATAAAATTATTGCAAATACTGTGAAGGTACTTTGCCAGCCAACTTCAACCATCAAATACTTTGTAAGAATAGGAAAAATAAACATTCCTAATCCTCCAAAAGCTGTAACGTAACCAGCTGCTTTACCTCTACTTTGATTAGGAAAGTGTTTTGTTACAACTGGTGCTAAAATAGTTCCTGCAGCACCGCCCAATCCTATTCCAACTAAAAGACCAAGATTAATTTGAAACCAAGTTCCTGTATTAAAGTTATTTCCTAAAGCTAAAACTCCAACACCATAAATGATTAAAGTGAGTATAACCATTTTGCTACCGCCATGTTTATCTGCAAACCTTCCAAAAATTGGGGTAACTATTCCCCAAATTAATGCATGTAAAGCTATAGCAAGACCGAATTCCGTATTAGTAATTCCACAATCAATTTCAAAATCTCCAGAAAATAATCCGAAGGTTTGTCTAACACCCATAGTCACATTTACAACGAAGCAAGCCGCAACTAAGGTAATTAAAGCCGTTTTGTTTGGAAAAAATTTTGATGTCATTTAATCTTTTTAATAGCTCTTCCTAGATCTTCAATTAAGTCTTTTGGTTCTTCTAAACCTATATGGAACCTTACAATATGATGATTTGGTTTGATATACTTTTTATAAACTCTTTGAATAACGTTAGACTGATATAAAACTAAGCTTTCAAAACCACCCCAGCTTTGCCCTATTCCAAAAAGTTTTAGTGAATTTATGAACTTGTATATCGAATTTCTATTTTTGCTCTTTATAATAACTGAAAATAAACCAGTACTTCCAGAATAATATTTTTTCCAATTTTCATAATTTTCAGTCCCTTTTTTATATGGATATAGAATTTCATCTATTTTCTTTTGTGTTTTTAAAAAATTAATAATTTTTTTGGTACTTTCTTCATGTTTTTTTAATCTTACATCTAAAGTTCTTAAACCCCTTAGAACTAAATAGGCATCATCTGGGGATGCTCTATATCCAAGAAGTTTGTTACAAAATTTAACTTTTTCAAAGACTTTTTTGTTTACAGCCAAACTCCCAAGCATTACATCCGAATGTCCTGAAAGATATTTTGTTGCTGAGGAAATTGACATGTCAAAACCTATTTTTAAAGGCTTAATAAAAAATGGAGTTCCCCAAGTATTATCAATTGCTGTTATGATTTTTCTTTTTTTTGCAATTTTAATTATTTTAGATAAGTCTTGAAATTCAAATGTATTACTTCCAGGATTTTCAACAAATATCATTTTTGTTTTTTTATTAATTTTACTTTGAAGAGTTTGTAAACTTTCTGGGTTATAAAAATGAGTTTTCACATTAAATTCTTTAAGTAATTTTGATGTGATCATCCTTGTTGGGGCATATACAGCGTCTGTCACTATAATTTCATCCTTTGGTCTGCATATACTCAAAACTGCAAGAGCGACAGCACCGAAACCTGTTGATGTTAAAAAAGTTCTGTGCGAACCTTCTAAATCTGAAATAAAATTTTGAAGCGCAATAGTTGTTTGGCTTCCTGCCCTTCCATATTCATAAAAATCTACTTTCGATCCTTTTTTTACCAAATTCTCTTGTTTAATAAGTTCCTGTATATTTTTAAAAAACACGGTTGAATTTCTTACTATTGCGGGATTAGCAGATCTCGAGATTTTGTCTTGTGCAAGATGTTTAAGTTTTGTTATATCAGTATATTTCATTTAAATATTTTCACAACCTGTTACCCACAAATCGTATACGGGATGATCGAATGTTCTCAAAGTTACACTTGATGAAAAAGTCCAACCATTAAACACGAAAACCTTATCATCTTTTTTATTAGATAAATCTTTAACCTGAATATAAGCAACCACACCTTTTTCATTTTCAGTATTAGAAAGAGCACATTTTCTAGGATGTATTTCCAAATAACCAAATTTTTTCTTTTTTCCTAAAGGGATGTTTATATTAGATGTTTTAGCAGTAATTTTATCTAAAGCTTTTAATTTCACAATTATATTTCCTGACTTATTTTTTTTTATAGATTTTGATTTTAGTTTAAGTTCATCGTTATAACTGGCCTCGTTTTTGATTTCATTTTCTTCCTCAAAAGTTGGTTGAATATTTTCTAATTCTAATTTTTCTTGCGAGTAAATTTTTAAAGAAAAGAAAAGAAAAATAATTAATATAAAAAAAAATTTAAGGTTTCCAGCTTTCATACTTTTTAAAATCTTTTCCTTTATTTGTTATTTTGTTTGGACGATATGCCTCAGTAGTTCCGGTCTTATTTTCCAAATGAGGTTTTTGCCATGAGTATTTGTTTGGTTTAACTGTTGCTGGGTTAGTATCTGTTTGATAATGAATCCATGAATACCAATCAGAGTCTATTTTGGATGCATTAATTTCACCGTTATAAATTACCCATCTTTTACCTTTTTTACTAATATAATATTTATTTCCAAAAGAATCTTTGCCAATTAATTTCCCAAAAAAAACGGTATAAAAAAAAGTACCAACAGTTTGATAGTTCCACCAAGTAAAAATTTGTTTAATCATTTTTTAATTAAATCCACACACTTAAAAATTGCATAAATATTAATAGACACAATTTCATTATCGTATATATCTAAAACATTGTTACTTTCAACAAACATTAAGGAAAAATTATGTCAAAGTTTTTAGTAGAAACACATTATACTTGTACTTTTAAGATAGTTCATGAATTAGATGAGCTTAACGAAAAAGCATTGTCAGAAGTTGACAGTAGAAAAGACGGAAAGGTAGAAATTGTAAACGTCACTGTTAATAATAGAAAAACTAAAAGATCCGATGGAAAAAGAACAGTCAAATCTGATTTAGAGAATATTGAAATTTCGCACAAAAAAGAAAGACCTAACACTGAAACATTAAAGAATAAGCTGTTAAATAAGGATCAAAACAAAACTGGTGAGTTGAAATCGAATAAAAATGAGAAGAGATTTCAGATGCCAGATAGACGGAAAGGGTATATTCAAAAAGCTACTATAGGTGATCATAAAATTTATTTACATACTGGAGAATATGATGACGGAAAAATTGGTGAAATTTTTATTGATACTAATAAGGAGGGAGAGTTAGTTAAAGCCTTAACTAATAACTTCGCTATAGCTATATCTTTAGGTCTTCAATACGGTGTACCTCTGGAAGAGTTTGTGGATGCTTTTTTAGATACAAAATTTGAACCATCTGGTAAAGTTTACGGTAATGATAGAATACTAAGCGCTACCTCAATTCTAGATTATATTTTTAGAGAACTCGCAATTTCATACCTAGGAAAAGAGGATCTAGCACATACCCCGGGATTAAATAGGTCTGCTGAAGTTAATAACGAAAAAGATGATCAATTCTTAAAAATTGTTAAGAACATAACAAGTAAAGGTTTTGTAAGAAGTAATTACGAAGATAAGCTTGTTGATTTAAGTGATGTTAGAATTAATTTAAAAAGTAAAAATTAAATCTTTTTCACAATTTTGATGTTTAATTCTTTTAGTTGTTTATCAGTTGCCTCTGATGGTGCCTCCATTAAAAGATCTTCTGCATTCTGATTTAACGGGAATATTGTTACTTCTCTGATATTTTTTTGGTTTGCTAAAAGCATAACAATTCTATCAATTCCAGGTGCCATGCCTCCATGGGGTGGAGCACCATAAGATAATGCCTTTATCATGCCTGAAAAGTTTTTTTTTACAGCCTCTTTTGAATATCCTACTTTAGAAAAGACTTTAAATAAATATTCAGGAATATGGTTTCTTATGGCGCCTGATGAAAGTTCGTAACCGTTACAAACTAGATCATACTGGTAGGCTAAAATCTTCAATGGGTCAGTTTTATCAAAATCTTTCATATCTAATTGTGGCATTGAGAAAGGATTATGACTAAAATCAATCTTTTTCTCTTTTTCATCGTACTCATACATAGGGTAATCAGTAATCCAACAAAATTTAAAGCTATTTGTGTCTATTATTTTTAATTCTTCTGCAATCTTTTGTCTGGCAATACCAGCAAAATTGTTAGCTTCATTTTCTTTATTACACACAAAAAATACGGAGTCTTTTTCTGAAATTTTACACTTTTTTAATAATTCTGAGATGGATTTATCAGCAAAAAACTTTGCTATTGGTCCCTTTCCATTAATTTTATCTCCTGATTTTTCAAAAGTAATGTAAGCTAATCCACTTGCCCCTTCTTTAATTGCCCAGTTATTTAACGAGTCAAAAAAACTTCTTGGTTTTGAAAAGGTATTTGGAGCAGGTATAGCTTTTACGATACCACCTTTAGAGATTAAATCTTTAAAAATTTTCAAATTAACTTCTTTTGATTTAAAAATTTCTGTAACATCAACTAATTCAATAGGATTTCTTAAGTCTGGCTTGTCTGTTCCATACTTATTGAGAGAGTCTCTATATTTTATTCTTGGAAATGGGGTCATGTTTACTTTTTTCCCTTCTCCAAATTCTTTGAACAAGTCATAGAAAATAGGTTCCACTGTTTTTAACACGTCATCTTGTTCTACAAAAGACATCTCCATATCCAACTGGTAGTGCTCCCCAGGACTTCTATCTGCTCTACCATCTTCGTCTCTAAAACATGGTGCAATTTGAAAATATCTATCAAAACCAGATATCATTATCATTTGTTTAAATTGTTGTGGTGCTTGTGGTAAGGCATAAAATTTACCAGGATGAACACGGCTAGGGACTAAGAAATCTCTAGCTCCTTCGGGGCTTGACGCTGTAAGAATAGGAGTTTGAAATTCTAAAAAGTTATTCTCAGACATCTTTGATCGTATATATGCCAAAATTTTAGATCTTAAATTTATATTTTTATGCATCTCGTTTCTTCGAAGATCAATAAATCTATACTTTAATCTAATTTCTTCTGGGTAATTTTGTTCACCAAAAACTGGCAATGGTAATTCCTTTGCTTCTGACAACACTTCAATATTTTCAATTTTAACTTCAATCATTCCAGTTTTTAATTCTTTGTTTTCTGTTTCTTTTGATCTTCTAACAACCGATCCTTCAATTAGAATAACTGACTCTGGTTTTAATTTTTCTAAAACTTTAAAATTTTTATCTTTATTTTCAATTACACATTGAGTGATTCCAAAATGATCTCTTATATCTATAAATAGCAAATTTCCATGGTCTCTTTTTCTGTGTATCCATCCAGAAAGTTTAATTTTTTTTCCAATATTTTTTTCGCTCAATTCTGAGCAATTATGTGATCTATACTTATTCATATAATATTTATTGTACTCTTATTTCGTTTAATACTTTTTTAATTAAATTTAGTTTTATAGGTTGTGCCTTAGTAAGGGATAGACTGTCAATAGAATTTGAAAAAGTGTTTATTTTTTCATAGGATCTTTCAATATTTTTTAATATATACTCAATATTTTTTTGACTTACTTGTATTTGTTTATCCGAGAAGTTTTTTGTTAATATTACTCTTATTAAATCATCAGTTGGTAATTCTATACCTATATCTATAAAACTACTAAATCTTGATTTTAAATCTAAAAGTTCAGTTTCAAACTTTTTTATAGAAATGGTTGAACTTATAATAAGATATTTATTATCTTGATAGGCTTGATTTATAATCGAATATAAAATTTTTTCACTAATATTATTATTGTAGTTATCGATAATAAGACATTCTTTTGTCTTATATGTATTTAAAATTTCATGAGAAACACTATCAGAAGATATAATTACTGACTGAATTTTAGATTTTAAAATATTTACCAAATGTGTTTTTCCACAACCGGAAGGTCCAAAAATATTAATTAATCTGCTTGGCCACTTTGGCCAACTCTCAATTAGTTTATATGCATTAAAATTATTTTTTGAAACATAAAAATCTTGTTTCAAATAGTTTTTTTTGAAAGGAAAATTAAAAATTAATTGTTCGGACATTTATCCTTTAAAAACTAAATTCCATTGATTATCCTCATTTTTTAAAATAAAGCCGTTATCTAAAAAAATATTCTTAAGACTTTTAATTTTACCCAAATATTTAATCTTTATTCTTGTATTATTTATGTCAAGCTCCTTAACATAAAAGTTTTTGATAAAGTTAATATTTTCTATTTTTTTAATTATCTGAGCTATATTTTTCACGTCATTAGTAATTATATTTACAGTAAGAAAAGAAGGTGCTGATGCATCAACAAGGTTTTGTTCTTTCCACATATCATGAATGATAAATTTTAATTTTGATATTGTTTCTTCTCTAACTATTTTATCATCTAAATTTTTCACAGTAATTTTAATTTTTTTAAATTTTTTAGTATCTTTAAAATTTGTCTTTATAAAAACATTTAAAATATTTTGATCATATCTTAGTATTAATATAGCACTATTATTAATTTCATAATTATCAACAAGCTCTCCTAGATCTATCTCCTCAAGATTATCTTGATTTTTTTTTATAAAATTTAAATCATCAAGATTTTTTACAGGTAAAATGAAATTCACATCTTGAAATTCTTGAATATCATTCCATTCATAGAAAAATTTATTTTCGGAAAATGCTTGTAATTGTGAATTTAAGATAAAAATTGGATAAATTATAGTTTCAAGCTTTGAAACTGCCGAGTAAGAAATGCCTTTATTATTAAAAAATTCATTTATCGCCTCCTCTTTAAACGATACTGAAATTTTCATTTTATACTTTTCTTGCGATACTTTTTCCTCAATAATTCTATAATTTTGTACTAAGGATTTTATTGTTTCAATATCTGTGCTTAATATTTTTTTTTGATCTTCTGATTTTAGTATATTTGTGACTAATTTCTGAAATGATTTTCTAAACCCAATATTAATATATTTATTCTTGTAATTACTTTGATTAATATTTCCTTCAATTATTATATTATCAACAGTAAAAGTCTCTTGATAAGCAAAAATATTTTGTGTTTTACTTAAAAATAACAATATTATTAAAAAGAAAAAAATTAATTTATTCATAGAATATCTAAATACTACCTTATAAATGAAAAAAACAAAAAATAGTTATAAAAAAAGTGGCGTAGATATAAAGACTGCTGACAAATTTGCAAAATATATTGGAAAATACTCAAAACAGGTCTTTAAAAAAAAAATTAATAAATTTAACAAAAATAATATAGGAAATTTTGCTTCAGTGTTTGACTTAAGTAAACTTAAAATTAAAAATCCATTGCTGGTAGCAAGCACTGATGGAGTAGGAACAAAAATTGAGATAGCGAACCTTTTTAATAAATTTGATACAATTGGTGTAGATCTCGTTGCTATGTGTGTGAATGATTTGATTGTTCAAGGTGCGAGGCCATTATTTTTTTTAGACTACATTGCTATAGGAAAAATTAACTTAAATAAAATGAAAAAAATTATTAAAGGTATAATATATGGTTGTAAAATTTCCGATTGTGCTCTTGTTGGTGGAGAAACAGCCGAAATGCCAGGAGTATATTCTAAAAATAAATTTGATTTAGCTGGTTTTACTGTAGGTGTCGTATCAAAAAAAAAAATTATTACTCAAGATAAAGTAAAAAAAAATGATATTATTTTAGCAATACCTTCATCAGGATTACACTCTAACGGCTTCTCACTTGTAAGAAAAATTATTAAAAAAGAGAAACTTAATAAACGAATAAAAAAAGAATTACTTTTACCTACTAAGATTTATACTAAAGAAATTTTAAAATTAGTTAATAATAATTTAATTAATTCAGCTGCTAATATAACAGGAGGAGGGATAACCGAAAATATAGTCAGATCAGTTCCATATAATTTAACTGCAAATATAGATTTATCAAAAATAAAAATTCCTTTCATATTCAAATGGCTTAAAAATAAAAATATAACTGATATAGAAATGCTTAAAACATTTAATTGTGGTGTTGGATTTTGCTTAATTGCGAATAAAAAAAACATAAATAAAATAAAGAGTTACTTTAATAAAAAGTTTAAGCCCTATGAAATTGGTTACATTTCAAAATCAAAAAAAAAATTGAGTTTTGTTAATAATTTAAAATGGTAAAAAAAAAAGCTTGTGTTTTTATATCTGGATCAGGAACTAATCTAAAATCAATAATTAAAAGCTCTAGAGATTATAATTTTCCAATAAAAGTTTGCTTAGTTGTTTCAAATAATAATAAAGCTAAGGGAATTTTGTTTGCTAAAAAATTTTCAATTCCATATATTTGTTTAAATACAAATAGACGTAAATTTGAAAAAATTATATTTCAAAAATTAATTGAGAAAAAAATAGATATTATTTGTTTGGCTGGATTTATGAAAATTTTATCAAAAGAATTTGTAAGAAATTTTAAAGGGAAAATAATTAATATTCACCCTTCACTTCTACCAAAATATAAAGGATTAAATACTTTTCAACGGGTTTTAAAATTTAAAGAAAAATTTACTGGTTGTACTGTTCATTACGTTGATGAAAAATTAGACAGTGGAAAGATAATAATTAAAAGAAAGATACCCGTAAATAATAAGGACGATACCTCAACTTTAAAAAAAAAGGTTCAGTTTGAGGAATATAAAGCTTATTCAAATGCAATACGTAAAATTTTTCAGGTTTAATTAGTTTTTAAAAAAAAATTCTATTTCCTTTTTAGCATTTTCTATTGAATCAGATCCATGAACTGAATTTTTATCAATAGAAATACCGTATTTTTTTCTAATTGTACCATCTTCGGCTTTTACAGGATCTGTCGCACCCATTATTCGCCTATTTTCTTTAATTGCGTTATCTCCCTCTAAAATAATTACTGTGATTGGGCCTGATGACAAATAATTACATAATCTATCATAAAATGGTTTAGTTTGATGAACTTTATAAAACTCAGCGGCTTCATCTTTTGTGACTTGAATTTTTTTTTCTTTAATTATCCTTAAATTGTTTTTCACAAAATATTGTTTAATATTTTCGGTTAAGTTTCTTTCTACTGCATCTGGTTTTATTATAGATAGAGTTCGCTCTACACTACTCATAATTATCTTCAACTAGTTGATTTAATAGTCTTACTCCAAATCCTGTTGCACCGCCTGAGTTTAAAGCGCCACCATACTTAGAAAAAGCCATACCAGCAATATCTAAATGAGCCCATGGAGTATTATTTAAAATAAATCTTTGTAAAAACTGAGCTGCAGTTGTAGATCCTGCACCGCCAACGTAATTTATATTTTGTACATCTGCGTTTTTTGAATTCATCAGTTTGTCATAATTTTTATGCAGAGGCATTCTCCATACTTTCTCTTGAACTTTTTCTCCTGCATTAAAAATTTGTTGTGATAACTTGTCATCATTTGAAAATAAACCTGCATATTCAGATCCTAAGCTCACTATAATTGCTCCAGTCAAGGTAGCTAAATCAACAATAAATTTTGGTTTAAATTTTTTTTCAGTAAATGTTAATGCGTCTGCAAGAACCAATCTTCCCTCAGCGTCTGTATTTAATATTTCAATAGTTTTTCCACTATAAGACTTAACAATATCGCCTGGTCTTTGTGCATTTCCGCTAACCATATTTTCAACAAGCCCAACAACACCAACAGCATTAATTTTTGCTTTTCTTAAAGCAAAGTTTTTCATTAAACCAACGACTGTGGCTGATCCTGCCATATCGTAAGTCATGTCTTCCATAAATTTTGCTGGTTTTAATGAATAACCTCCAGTATCAAAACAAACTCCTTTTCCAACAAATGCTAATGGCTTAGAACTACTTTTTGCTCCATTCCATTCCATTGTCACAAGATATGATCCTCTAACACTTCCTTGCCCTACGCCAAGTAAAGAAAACATTCCAAGTTTTTTTAATTTTTTTTCATCGTATATACTTATTTTTAAACCATCTTTTCTAAGTGAACTTAATCTTTTTGCATATTCATCAGGATGTAAAATATTTCCAGGTTCTGAAACTAAATCTCTTGCGTAAAAAGTTCCTTCTTCTAAAGCTTTGAATTTTAATTGATTTTGATTTGAAGGTTTATTTTTATTACCTATTATACTAATTGAAATAGATCTTGTTTCTTTTTTTGTTTTGTATTTTTTAAACTCATAAGATTTAAGTTTTAAACCATGGAGAAAATAGCCTAAAAAATTTTCGACTTTAGTTACAGCACTGTCGGAAATTATTAAGTACTCACTATTTTTTCCATAATTTATTTTTTTATAAAACTCTGCTCCTAAATTTTCTGCATCAGAAATTTTTATATTTTTTTTAATTGATATTAATATTATTTTTTTTTTGGAATTTACGTCAAAAACAAATAAATTTTTTTTGAGATCAATTGTTTTTAATAAATCACTGATGTAAGATAATTCGTTATTAGAAAGATATTTTTTAAATCCGTTTACGCTATATTTTTCATCACAAAACAAGACTAGATTAGAAGATAATTTATTACTTGTTTTTTTTAAATAATTTAATTTAATAGACATAATTTTAAAAATATTTGCTTAATCTCTTGTCAGCTCTAAAAAAAACCCAAATTCTTGCCTTTATCATATAATTTTTTTACAAAATTTATCATTTAGTCAACTCAAGATTGAAATTTGTTTAAACTTGCTTTAATTATATACAAAAATAATAACAATGTTGAGTAATAAAATTTATAAACACTTTTTTCTAGAATTAAGTAAGTATTTTATCATAACTTTATTCACTTTTACTGCGATAGTTTGGACCGTTCAAGCAGTAAATTTTCTAGATTTAGTTGTTGAGGATGGTCATGCATTGTCGGTCTACTTAAGTTATTCTTTGCTTAACATACCAAAAATTTTAACTAAATTCATACCCCTCTCATTTTTAATATCATTAGTGCTAGCAATTTTAAAATTCGAAAATGAGAATGAATTAATAATTTTATGGACCGCTGGATTAAACAAAATTAAATTAGTTAACTTTTTTGTAAAAATTTCATTAATAGTAATGTTTTTACAAATAGTCTTTGCTTCAATTATAAATCCAAACATATTGAACTACTCCAGAACCCTGATTAAATCATCAAACCTTGATTATATTTCAAGCATGATTAAGACAAATCAATTTAATGATACTGTCCCTGGTTTAACAATTTTTGTTGAAGAGAAAAACTCAAATGGTGATATGAAAAATATATTAATTCGTGACGAAAGTAAAATTTTAAAAAGTATAGACAATATAAATAATACAGACAATATTACGATAATTGCAAAAAAAGGTAGAGTTGTAAATCCCAGCTCACCTGCATTAGTTTTGTCTGATGGTATAATACAGTCGCAAAATATTAATAAAAATATTCAAACAATTAAATTTAAAAAAACAGTCTTAAAGTTAAATAATTTACAAACAAGGTCTATAGTACAAACTAAAATACAAGAGACACCTTCAATACTTTTAATTAAATGTTATTTTAATAAAAAAAAAATTGAAATAATAAATTGTCCAAAAGATCATAAAAAAAATGATGTTTTGTCAGAAATCAATAGACGATTTGGTATACCACTTTATATACCTATTATAACTTTAATTATTTGTTTTTTATTAAATCAAAGAGGAGAAAATAAATATAAAAATTATTTTAAATATATTTATACAATTATTGCCTTTTCTATTTTAGTAATCGCTGAAATTTTAGTAAAATATTCTGGAAAGTCTTTTTATAATTCTTTGATATATTATTTAACGCCCTTTTTTCTTTTACCGTTAATTTATTTAGAAATTATAAGAAATTTCTTATATGAGAACTTGAGGAAAAAATGATAAAAAACTCTGTTTTAAATACTTATATAATAAAAGAATTTTTAATTTCAACACTTAACACAACTCTAATTATTTCTGCAGGTGGATTGATAATGAATTTAAGAGAGGAAGTTACCTATTTTACAGATTACGATGTAGGCATAGTGTTACCTATTGCCTTATCATTTATGATTGTTCCAAGTATTTTGATTAGTATATTTCCATTTATAATTTTCATATCTTCGATGTGGGTATTATTAAAGTTAAAAAATAATGGTGAGGTACTATCTTTAAAAACTTTTGGTTTCTCTAATGCAAAGTTTGTATATTTGCTCAGTATCAGCTCATTTTTTATTGGGGTAGTTATTCTTCTGGCTTTCAATCCAATTACTTCGGTAATGGTAAAATATTACGAGGACATAAAAGGAAGCTATGATATTGATAAATCCCATTTAGCATCAATTACAAATAATGGGGTTTGGATAAAGGAAAATATAGGAACAAAAACAAACTTTATAAGATCAAAAAAAATTGAAGGTGACACACTTTTAAATGTTAGCATATACAGTTTTGATAAGAATATTCTTACTGAAAGAATTGAAGCTAAAAGTGCAGAAATAATTGATTTACCCTGGATAATTAAAGATGGATTTAAAGTAAATATCAATAATGACGAAACTAAAAGTGATTTTAAAACTTTAGCTTTTGATACCACTTTTAATAAAGCAAAATTCAATTCGATTTACTCAAATTTAGATACAATATCCTTTTACAAAATCATTACAGATATCAAAAAATTGAAGAAAAAAGGCTATAATGAGCGTCTTTTAAACGAGAAAAAACATTATTATCTTTCACTGCCATTTTTTTTAGTTTTGATGGTGTGTCTAGCAAGTATATTCACTTTAAATTCTAGCGAAAAGAAACAGAATATATACTATATTATTTTATCAATAATAACTTGTGTTATAATTTTTTATTTTAAAAACTTTTCTATGGCGTTAGGAACTACTGAAAGAATACCGCTGGAACTTTCAGTTTGGTCACCTATTATTATATTAACACTTTTTTGTTCAGTTGGAATAATTCAAATAAATGAAAAATAATTATATCAAAAAACTTTTAATTGTTCTAATTTTTCTTTTCAATTCGAATTTATTTGCAGATGAGTTAGATATAAAAGCCAATCAATTAAATTTAAATAAAGAGACAAAAATAATTTTTGCAGAGGGAAATGTTCAAATTTCTGACATAAAAAAAAATATTATTTTTGCTGAAAAAGCTGAATATGACAAAAGTAAAGAGCTTATGAGGTCTTTTGGTCCTACTGACATTATAACATCAGAAAAATTTAGAATACAAGGTGAAGATATATTTTATGACAATAAAAAAGGAGTTATTTATTCTGAGACAAATACAATAGTTACCGATATAAACGGTAATCAAATATACTTAAATATGTTTGATTATTCGATTGAAAAAAAAATGTTTTTTTCACAAGGAAATATTGAGGTATTAGATAATAAAAGTAATAAGTATTTATTTTCAGAAATTTATATCGACGAAAAAAACAGAAAAATTGTAGGAAGTGACGTTAAGTCATTTTTTAATGACAATAGTTTTAAGAAGGACGAAAGAAATGAACCAAGATTTTTTGCAAATTCTGCATTTATAGATGAAAAAGGAGCTACTTTTCAAAAGGGTATTTTTACGACTTGTAAAAATAGAGATGGAGAAAAGTGTCCTCCTTGGTCAATACAAGCTAAAAAAATTAATCACAATAAAGCTAAAAAAACAGTTTACTACGATGATGCAGTATTAAAAATATATGATTTCCCTATTTTTTATTTTCCCAAATTTTTCCATCCTGGACCTACTGTAAAAAGACAATCTGGTTTTTTGTTTCCAACGCTTCAAGATAACAACACGGTAGGCTTTAGTGCATCCACACCCTACTTTTGGGCAATTTCTGAAAATAGGGACATGACCATCACTCCCAAAATTTATACAAAAGAAAATTTATTAGTTTTACATGAATATCGCCATGCGTTTAAAGATTCATTTTTACTTGTAGATTCAAGTTATACTTCAGGCTATAAAAAAACTGACAAATTAAAAAAATCTGATGGATCTAGATCACATTTTTTTGCAAAATTTAATAAAGATTTATCTAAAGATGACTTTTCAAGTAATTTAGAAATAAATTATCAGCACGTATCTAATGATACATACTTAAAAGTACACGACATAAAAACTGAGCTCGCTGACAAAGGCAAAGATATTATTACTAAAGATCTTAGTTATGAGTTTCAGGATAATAAAAACTATTTGGGAATAAGTGCAGCAATGTATGAAAATTTATCATCTAATGACTCAGATAAAACAAGGTTTGAATACTCAGTTCCAAATATTTTATTTGAGCGTAATTTGTTTACAGGAGACAAAATTGGAGTTTTTGATATTAAAAGTAACGCATTTGTTGAAAATTTTAAAGTCAATCAAACTACTAAATTTTGGGTAAATGATATTAATTGGCAATCAAATCCATTTATGAGTTTCAACGGTATTCAAAATAAATTTAAAGGATTATTCAAGGTAGTAAATTACGAGGCTGAAGGAACAAAAGATTTAAAAACAGAAGGTTTAAATAGTGAAATTGCAGGAGTAATTGCTTACGATGCTAAATTACCAATGTCTAAAATAAATAATTCAGCAAATAAGATTAGTTTTTTTACTCCAAAAGTTTCATTGAGATATGCCCCGGGACACATGAGAAACATGCAAGATGATGACTTGAAATTATCTTATTCAAATGCTTTTTCATTAAATAAGAATGCAGATCGAGATGTAATTGAAGAGGGAGAAAGTATAGCAACAGGTTTTGAAATATCGGGAAATGAACTTAAAGATGGGATACCTGGAGAAAAAAATTACTCACTTTCATTAGCTCAGGTTCAAAGTTTTAAAGAAAATACATCAATTCCATCAAAAAGCTCCCTTGATCAAAAAGCATCGGATTTAGTAGGCGAAGCGTACATTAAGTTAAATGAAAATTTTAATTTAAAGAATGAATTTTCAATTGATCACAATTTTAATGATATTAATTACAATGATCTTGAAGCAAATTTAATTTTAGGAAATACGAGTTTTAATTTAAACTATTTAGAAGAAAGTAATCATATAGGAACTAGTAATTATATTAAATCAGGTATAAACGTAGATTTTAACAATTCTGGACAAATAAATTTTAATATTAAAAAAAATCTAGAAACAGATTCTACTGAATTTTATGATCTTGCTTATGATTATATAAATGATTGTTTAAAAGCGGGATTAATATTCAGAAGAGAATTTTATACTGATAGAGATGTAGAACCATCGGACTCATTAATGTTTAGAATTACACTTTTTCCTTTTGGTGAAGCTAGATCCCCACTAATCGACAGATGAAAAAAAAAATTAATTTAATTGTTTTTGTAATTATTTTTTTTTTATTACAAAATAAAATTGTTTTATCACAAATAGAAAACTCAGTAATTATATCGGTTGGTGATTACCCTATTACAAGATTAGACCTATTGAAGGAAATTAAGTTAATTGCAATTTTATCAAATACAGAAATTAATCAAGATAATAAAGAACAAATTCAAGGATTAGCTGTTAAATCTCTCATAAAAAGAAATATTAAAGAAAATGAAATTAAAAGAAGAAATATTTCTAAATATAACAAAAAACAATTAGAAACTTTAATATCCAGTACTTCTAAAAAAATCGGCTTAGATAGAGATGGATTAAAAATGATACTTGAAAATAACAATTTAAGTTATGAAGAGTTAATAAAAAGGTTTGAGACTGATTTGAAATGGAATTATATGATTTTTCAAATTTATAAAAATAAAATATCACTGAATGCGGCAGAAATTGAAGATAAACTTCAATTAAGATTAGAAAATTTAGAAAGTCCAAATGATAAAAAAATAAATCTTATTAAAGAGCAAATTATAAACTCTGAAAAGGAAAAAAAATTAAATATGTTTTCAAATATGCATTTTTCAAATCTTGAAAGATTAATTCAAATAAACTTTTTATGAAAAATTTAATTTGTATTCTTGCTGGAGAACCTAATAGTATAAACTCTGAATTAATAGGCAAGATCTGGCTGAAAAAATATTTATTTAAAAAATCTAATTTTTTTATTTTAGGAAATTATCAACTAATTAAGAAACAACTTGAAAATATAAATATAAATATAAAAATAAAAAAAATTTTAAATATTGAAAAAAAAGACTTTAAAAGAAAATTATTAATTCTTGATGTACCCTTAAATTTTACAGATCCTTTTAAAGTGCCTATTAAAAATAAAAGAAACTACTTAATTAAATCATTTGAAATTGCAATAGATTTGGCAAAAAAGAGAAAAATTAAAGGCTTTATAAATTGTCCAATTAATAAATTGGAAATTTTTGGAAATAAAATAATTGGGATTACTGAATTTTTAGCCAAAAAAGAAAAAATTTTAGGCAAAGAAGCTATGTTAATCTATAATAAAAAATTGGCTGTATCTCCAATTACGACACATATACAAGTGAAAAACATTTCCAGAGTTTTAAATAAAAAACTAATTATTAAAAAATTAATAACCATTGATAAATTTTATAAAAAAATATTTAATGTAAAACCCAACATAGGTTTATTGGGATTAAATCCACATAATTATGAATTAAGAAGTAAGTCAGAAGAAAAAACGATTGTAATACCGGCATTAAAAAAGCTAAGAAAACTTAAAATAAGAGTTAGTGGTCCACTTTCAGGTGATACAGCGTTCACAAATTTTAAAAAGAAAAAGTTTAATATTTTAGTTGGAATGTACCATGACCAAGTTTTATCGCCTTTTAAAACAATATTTAAATTCAATGCTATAAATATAACTTTAGGTTTACCTTACATAAGAATTTCACCTGATCATGGAACTGGTCAAGATATTATAAAAAAAAATAAAGCTAATCCCGAAAGTTTAATAGAATCTATTAAATTTTTTAATAAAATTAATGTTAAAGCTTAAAAAGTCCCTTGGGCAAAACTTATTAATTGATAAAAATATTATTAATAAAATTTTGCGTTTAACAAATATTACAAACAAAAATGTTTTAGAGATAGGACCAGGTACGGGCAATTTGACTAAATATCTCTTAGAGAAAAAACCAAAAGAACTTCTTCTTATAGAAAAAGACAAGCAGCTTTGTAAAATTCTAAATTTTAAATTTAATACTTTTAAAAATTACAAAATTTACAATGAAGATATTCTAGAATTTCATCTAAATTCTAATTTTAGAAGTGAAATAGTTTTCGGTAATTTGCCATATAATATTTCAACTCAAATTTTATCAAAATTAATTAAATTTGAAAAATTATACCCACAAATAGAAATGGTAATTTTTATGTTTCAAAAAGAAGTAGCAGACAGAATTTTAGCTAAACCTAGCAATAAAAGTTATAGCAGAATAACAATATTAGCAAATTTAAAGCTAGATATCATTCATGATTTTAAAGTATCAAAAGATTGTTTTTTTCCATCTCCCAAAATTGATTCAAAAGTAATAGCATTTAAACCAAAAACAAAAGTCAAATATAATATTAAAAATATTGAAAATCTTGAAAAAATAACTCAAATATTTTTTTCGGGAAAAAGAAAAATGATTAATAAACCATTTTCTAAGATTTTTAAAAATTATAAAGAAGTTGCTAAGTTATTGAATATAAATCTTAACAAAAGACCATCTGAGTTGTCTTGTGAAAATTTTTATAAAATAACTGAGAAATATGAAGAAATGAATAGTATGTAAATTTTAATTATTTTTAAGGTGCTTTGAAACAATTTTTTTTAGTTCATTAAAACAATTTTCAACATTATCATTGATCAATACGTAATCATAATCTTTTTTGTGAGCAATATCTTTTGAATATGCAAGCATTCTTCTTTTTATTGCTTCTTTATCATCTTGATTTCTTGCTATGAGTCTTTTTTCTAATTCTTCTTTGCTTGGCGGAAGTATAAATACTTTAACTAAATTAAGCTCTTTGAATTTGCTTAGTTGCTCACTACCTTGCCAATCAATATCAAATAACACATTGTGTTTATTATCAGTAATTTTTTTGATTGATGATTTTGAAGTGCCATAGAAATTGCCAAAAATCTTGGCATGCTCATAAAACAATCCTTCATCTAATAATTTTAAAAAATTCTTTTTAGTTACAAAATGATAATCAACACCATCTACTTCATTTGGTCTTGGGTTTCTCGTTGTGTGTGATACAGAAATTTCAAAAGAATTATCCGATTGTTGAATTTTTTTTGAAAGAGTCGTTTTTCCAGCCCCGGAAGGTGATGATAGCACAAGCATCAAAGGCTTCGTTGATTTGGTCATTTAATGAAAGAAAAAATTAACTTAATTGGAGTGACTTTCAATAAACTTTATAGCATCTCCAACTGTTAAAATTTTTTCAGCCTCGCTGTCAGAAATTTCAGATCCAAACTCTTCTTCAAAAGCCATAACTAGTTCGACTGTATCTAAACTATCTGCACCTAGATCATCTATGAAACTTGCTTCATCTGTAACTTTTGCTTCATCGACACCTAAATGGTCTGCTACGATCTTTTTAACTGTTGCTCCTACATCTTTTGTCATTTTTTAATTCCTTTTTGAATATTAAATTAATTTGTTATTAAGTTTTTTCTTATTTTTTGTCAAGACATATACATCCCGCCATTAACATGTATTGTTTCTCCAGTAACATATGAGGCCAAATCAGATGATAAAAAAGCAACACAATTTGAGACGTCATCTGCTGTACCAAGTTTTGCCATGGGTATTCTTGAAATTAAATTTGTTTTCAGTTTCTCAGCTATAGCCTCTGTCATATCAGAAACTATAAATCCAGGGGAAACACAATTTATAGTAATATTCTTTTTTGCATATTCAATTGCCAAACTTTTTGACATACCTATAATTCCTGACTTAGAAGCAGAATAATTTGATTGTCCAAGATTTCCTGTGTGTCCTACTATAGAAGTGATATTAACTACTCTACCAAATTTATTTTTTAACATATGCTTAATTGAATATTTAGATAAGAGAAATGTAGACGTTAAATTGACATCAATAACTTTTTTCCATTCATCATCTTTCATTCTTAAAGATAAATTATCAACATTTACTCCAGCATTATTTATTAAAATATCTAATCCGCCCAGGTCAGAAATTACTTTGGTGATAAAATTTTCTATTTCACGATGTTCTGAAAGATTAAATTTTTGTACTTTAACATCAGGGTTATTTTTTTTTAAAGTATCGAGTTTTTCAGATTTTGTACCTGTACCAAAAACAGATCCACCTAGAGAAATAAATTTTTTAACTAGTGCTCCCCCTATTCCACCAGTAGCCCCTGTTATCAAGATTTTTTTATTTTTAAAGTTAATCATTTAAGACTTTTAATATCTTCAATTGTATTTATACTTTTAACTTTAATATTTCCACTAATTCTTTTGGCCAAGCCAGATAATACTTTACCAGGACCAATTTCGA
>CACGHX010000012.1 GCA_902573065.1 uncultured Pelagibacteraceae bacterium
AGGCCATCCTATTGGTGCTTCTGGGACAAGAATTTTCGTGACACTTATACATGAAATGCTAAAAAGAGACTCGAAGAAAGGATTGGCTACGCTTTGTATTGGAGGAGGTATGGGCGTTGCTATGTGTATTGAAAGAAAATGAAATTATCTAAACCTAGAAAAAAAATTAAAAATAGAGCTTTAAGTAAAATTCCATTTACTGTGAGAGGCTATCAGTATTATTACGGTGCTATAATTCTAGTAGTATTACTAATTGGTTTTAGCCAGGTATTTTCTTAATAAAATTTTTTGAATTAATACCTGAGAATTTACATCTGTTCTCTTTTTTTTAAATATAAGTCTTAAAAGTTGCATAAATTATATTGCAAATTCGAAGTGTCAAAAAAGCGGATAAATTGTGTCAAAAATTGTGTATAATAATTAAATGTCCAAAAACATTTCTGTGCCAGATATTGGTGATTTTAAAGATGTTGAAATTATAGAGGTTTTGGTAAAACCTGGAGATAAAATTAAAAAAAATGATCCAATTGTTACTTTAGAAAGTGACAAGTCAAGTGTTGAAGTTCCATCGCCATACGAGGGAAAAATATCTCAGCTTAAAGTTAAAATAGGAGACAAAGTTTCGGAAGGAAGTATTCTAGCTATTTTAGATGGAGGGAATGAGAAAAAAGAAGAAGTTGTCAAACCAACAAAAGAAATAATCGAAGTTGAAGAAAAACCAATTACAAAAATGGAAAAAACAAACGGTCTAAGAAACGGAAAGGAGACGATTTATGCTCAACCCATTTCTAAGGATGATATAGATCCTGCAGAAACACAAGAATGGTTAGACTCCTTACGAGCAGTTGTAAAAGCAGATGGTTCATCTAGAGCAGGCTACTTACTTAAAAAAGTAATTGATGAAGCATACACACAAGGATTAATTTTACCTGACACTAGAACTACTCCTTACATAAATACAATACCTGCCAGTGCAGATATCAGATCGCCTGGAGATCAAAATTTAGAAAGAAAAATTAGAGCTTACATAAGATGGAATGCAGCTGCCATGGTTGTAAAGGCTAATAAAAAAAATCCAGAACTAGGAGGCCACATAGGTACTTTTGCTTCTGCAGCAACATTATATGACGTCGGTATGAATCATTTTTGGAGAGCAAAAAATAACAAGTTTGGTGGTGATTTAGTTTATTTTCAAGGTCATAGCGCACCAGGAATGTATGCAAGAGCATTTTTAGAAGGAAGAATTACGGAAAAACAATTAGATAAATTTAGACAAGAAGTTGAGAAAGGCGGATTATCTTCTTACCCACATCCTTGGTTAATGCCTAAATTTTGGCAGTTCCCAACTGTGTCCATGGGACTTGGTCCTATGATGGCAATCTATCAAGCTAGGTTTACTAAGTATTTAATAAATAGAGGTCTTTTAAAAGATCAAGATAGGAAAATTTGGTGTCATCTAGGTGATGGTGAAATGGATGAACCTGAAAGTTTTGGGGCTGTAGGGCTAGCAGCAAGAGAGAAATTAGATAATTTGATTTTTGTAATTAATTGTAATCTTCAAAGATTAGATGGACCTGTAAGAGGAAATGGAAAAATTATTCAAGAACTTGAAGGAAGATTTAGAGGGTCAGGTTGGAATGTGATTAAAGTAATTTGGGGATCTTACTGGGATCAGCTTTTGTCTAAAGATAAAACTGGTTTACTAGTTAAAAGAATGACTGAAGCAGTTGATGGAGAATATCAGGCATTCAAAGCAAAAGGTGGGTCTTACGTAAGAGAGAAATTTTTTGGTAAATATCCTGAATTAAAAGACTTGGTAGCAAACATGACTGATGCGGATATTTGGAAATTAAATAGAGGTGGACACGATCCTCATAAAGTTTACTCAGCTTATCATGCTGCTGTTCGATGCAAAGGCAAGCCGACTGTCATAATAGCTAAAACAATTAAAGGTTATGGAATGGGTAAATCTGGTGAGAGTATAAATACAACCCACCAACAAAAAAAATTAGACGAGGAAGATTTATTATTTTACAGAGATAGATTTAACGTGCCACTTACCGATAAACAGGTTAAAAATATTGAATATTACAAACCAGCAGAAAATTCACCAGAAATAAAATATTTAAAAGATTGTAGAGTTAAGCTTGGTGGTCACATTCCTGAGAGAACTACTTTTGCAAAACCAGTTAAAACACCTCCTCAAGATATATTTGAAAGTTTTATGAGGTCCACTGGTGATAAAGAAATGTCTACTACTATGGCTCTTGTAAGAATGCTTGCAAATTTACTAAGAGACAAAAATGTTGCACCAAGATTGGTGCCTATAATTGCTGATGAAGCTAGAACTTTTGGAATGGAGGGTTTTTTTCAAAAGATCGGAATTTATGCACACGAAGGCCAAAAATACGAACCAGTCGACTCTGAACAATTAAGTTCTTATAGAGAAGATAAGAGCGGACAAGTTTTACAAGAAGGTATTACAGAAGCAGGAGCAATGTCGTCATGGATTGCTGCTGGAACCTCTTACACTAATCATGATTTAGAAATGATTCCTATTTATTTGTTTTACTCTATGTTTGGTTTTCAAAGAATTGGAGACTTAGCATGGGCGGCAGCAGACTCTCAGACAAGAGGTTTTTTAATTGGAGCAACATCTGGAAAAACAACTTTAGCTGGTGAGGGATTACAACACCAGGATGGACATAGTCTTCTCCTTGCATCTGCGATACCTAACTGCATAAGTTACGATCCTACATTTTCATATGAGATGGCAGTTATTTTTAGAGATGGATTAAAAAGGATGCATGAGAAAAAAGAAAATATTTACTACTATATAACTGCAATGAACGAAAATTATACTCATCCAGAAAAACCTGCTGGTTCGGATCAGGGAATTTTAAAAGGGATGTATTTATTTAAAAACTATAAAGGAAAAGGCAAAGCTAAAGTTCAAATGCTTGGTTCAGGATCAATTTTAAGAGAGGTTATTAAAGCTGCTGAGACTTTATCAAAAGATTACGGAGTAGATTGTAATGTTTGGAGTGCTACTAGTTTTAACGAATTAAAGAAAGATGGTATGGAAGTTGAAAGAAGAAATTTACTAAATCCAAAAGAGAAGCCAAAGAAAAGTTATGTACAAAAATGTTTAGACTCTCAAGAGGGGATTATATTTGCAGCATCAGATTATATAAGATCACATACAGACCAAATAAGACCATATCTTAATAAACCATTCTATACATTAGGAACTGATGGTTTTGGAAGAAGTGATACAAGAAAAGAATTAAGAAAATTTTTTGAAGTTGATAAAAAGCATATAGTTACATACACTTTAAGCGCATTAGCAAAAGAACAATTGATGGCTTCAAAACATGCAGAAAAAGCAATTAAAAAATACAATATTGATCAAACAAAAGTTTTTCCAACAAAATTATAGAGTTTAATGGCTGAAAAAAAATTATTAGTTCCAAATATCGGAGATTTTAAAAATGTTGAAGTGATTGAGGTATTAGTTAAGTCAGGACAACAAATCAAAAAAAATGATCCCTTAATTACTTTGGAAAGCGATAAATCAAGTGTAGAAGTTCCTGCAACTGATGAAGGGAAAATCAATAAAATTATTGTTAAAGTTGGTGACAAAGTTTCAGAAGGAAGTGAAATATTATCGTTAGATTCTGTTGGTAAAAAGGAGGAAAGTAAAAAAGTAGTTGAGGTAAAAGAAAATATTCCTGAAAAGAAAATAACAACTGAAACTCCAAAAGAAATAGCTCCTGTAGTACAAAAATTGAGTAAGGATGGCGTATCATCTGCAAGTCCGAAGGTGAGAAAATTTGCTAGAGAACTAGGTGCTGATATCGTTCAGATACCTGGATCACAAAGAGCTGGTAGAGTAACTGAAGATGATGTGAAAAAATTTGTAAGATCCCAGGTATCAGTTAATGAAGGAAAAGTTGAAAAGAAAGTTTACAAGGATGAATATCCTCATGAATCATTCGGAGAAGTAGAAAAAAAAGACCTTCCTAGAGTGAAAAAATTATCTGGTCCTCAACTTGTTAGATCTTGGACTGAGATTCCTCACGTTACTCAACATGATGAGATAGATATAACTGAAATGGAACAGTTTAGAACAACTTTAATCGATAATTATTCTGGTGATAGAATAAGGATAAGTCCATTAGCATTTATAACTAGAGCTGTGGTAAATGCACTTAAAGAGTATCCAAATTTTAATTCCTCTATAGATCCTGAGAATAACAAATTAATTTTTAAAAAGTATTACCACGTCGGTTTTGCGGTTGATACTCCACACGGTTTGATGGTTCCAAAAATTAGAAATGTTGATCAATTAGGATTAAAGGAAATTTATGAAGAATTAAAAAGAGTAAGTAAGCAATGTAAGGAGCTTAAAATAGATAAGAAAGAATTTTTTGGTGGGTCGATGACAATTTCAAGCTTAGGAGGTATTGGGGGAAATTTTTTTACACCAATTATCAATCCTCCAGAAGTAGCTATTTTAGGTGTTGGTAAAACTTTTGATAAAATTAAAAAAGTAAATGGCCAATTTATTGAAAGAAAAATGCTTCCAATATCTCTTTCTTATGATCACAGAGTAATTGATGGCGCTGAAGGTGCAAGATTTTGCGTACATTTATCTAAAAGTTTGGGTAAGGATTTTGCATTCAAGCTTGCAGTTTAAATGGATAAAAAAATATTTTCATTAATTTGTGCGGTTGGATGCTCTTTTCTTTGGGGTACAGCTTTTGTAGCTCAAGATATGGGAATGGACTATATTGGACCTTGGACATTCTCCGCTGCTCGTTTAATTTTAGGCTTTTTAGCACTACTACCTTTTTTTTTTATTTTTGAGTTTAAAAAAATCAAAGAGGCAAAATTAAATTATAAATTTGTTGTGGGTTATATATTTTTTTTAGGTTTTTTATTAGCTGGAGGAAATATTTTACAGCAGATTTCTTTAATTTACACTGATGTAGCAAACTCAGCTGTATTTACAGTTTTGTATGTGGTTATAGTTCCAATAATTGCTTTTTTTCTTTTTTCAAAAAAAATTCACAAATCTGTTTGGCCATCAGTAATGATGTGTTTAATTGGTGGTTTTCTTCTTAGTGAATTAGGAAATCTTAGAGTAAGGTTTGGTGACACTCTTGTAGTAATTGGGGCTTTTTTCTGGGCCTTTCATATTGTTTACATTTCTAAATTTTTAAAAGTTTTTAATTTTCCAATAACTATAGCTTCATTTCAGTGTCTTACTGCTGCAATATTTTCTTCTGTTCCAATGTTTGCTTACGAATATGTTTCATTAAAAGTTTTATCATTAGAAGCAGCTGAATTACTTTATGCAGGAGTTTTATCAAGTGGGATAGCCTTTATGCTTCAAATTCTAGCTTTACAAAATATATCTCCTGCCCCAGCAGCAATTATTTTTTCTTTGGAAGGTGTATTTGGATCAATAGCTGCATGGATAATATTAGACCAGTTTCTTAATGAATATAAAATCATGGGAATTATAATTATTTTATCAGCTGTTATTTTTTCACAACTAGCTCCTTTGTATGATAAAAGAAGATATGGACGAAACTAATTCAGGCTATGCAAAACAAGTAGGCGGACTTAAGGGTAAAAAAATAGATAGTGGTACTTTTGAGTACGAAACTGAAGTTAAAGAAATACACCTCAATACTGCCGGGATGGCACACGGAGGATTTCTTACTTTTATTGCAGATACTGGAATGGGTAATGCAGCACATCAATCAGCTGATAATAAAAGATGTGTAACAATATCTTTAGAAATGAAGTTTATATCTGCTGCTAAACTTGGAGATAAATTAGTAGCAAAGGTTAAGGTTCAAAAAAAAACTAATACATTAGTTTTTCTGACATGTGAAATTATTAATGCTGAAGGTATAGTGGCAGTTACATCTGGTGTTTGGAAGATTTTAAAAATCAATAAATAGATCTAAATATTTTTCCTTCTATAATTAAAGTACCCGAATATTAATAAGGCAAGAAATGCAAAAGGATAAACTATTGCTTTATTTGGTCTTTCTGGGTTTTCAATTTTGAAATTGCTTATTATATCCCCCATCTGCATTCCAGATTTTTTTGCTTCCCCTTTCCAATTTAATTTATCTACAATAAGTTGATCATTTTGGTCTATCAGAGTTATACCGTATTCCTCTAAATTATATTCTTTTTCAAATTTCTGTTTATCAATTACAAATAACTTATATCTTTCTCCGTATTCGGAAATCCTAGTTACTTTAATGTGAACTTCTTTTGAAGGATCAAAAGAGAGATTTTGAACAGTTTCTGCTGAAAGTTTTTGCTCATTAAATTTTGGATAAAATTTGCTTAAAACATAATCAGGAGCCAAAAATGATAAAGAAATTATTAAAAACGCTATAGTTTCATACCACTTTAATTTATTTATAAACCATTGTTGGGTAGCAGCAGTAAAAATTAATATTCCTGTTAAAGAAGTAACTATTACAATTAAAGCTTGCCAAAAACTCTCTACGCCTATTAACAAAAGTTCATGATTAAATAAAAATACGATAGGTAAAATTCCTGTTCTCAAACTATACCAAATTGCTTGAAGTCCTGTTCTTAAGGGATCGCCGCCAGATATTGCTGCAGCTGCATAAGAAGCTAATCCAACAGGTGGCGTTACATCAGCCATCAAACCAAAATAAAATACAAATAAATGCACAGCTATAAGGGGAAAAATATAGCCAGATGCATTTCCCACATCAACAAGGACTGTTGCCATAAGCGATGCTACCACAACATAATTTGCAGTGGTTGGAAGACCCATTCCTAAAAGCAAACAAAGTATGATGGTAAGTAGTATTAATATTATTACGTTGTCTCTAGCTATTGTCTCTATAACTATAATTAAGTTAGTACTAAGTCCTGTAGAGCCAACCGCTCCTACTATTATGCCTGCAGTAGCAATCGCAATTCCAACTGCTACCATGTTGATTGCACCTTTCTGAAGACCAATAATTGTTTGATTATACCAATCAATTAAACCAGTTTTAAAATCTGGATTTTTAATAATACGGTTTACCAAATTTACTAAGACTAAAGAAAGAGTAGCATAAAAAATTGAAAAACCAGCGGTATATCTCATATAAACAAGTAAAAAAATTAAAACAAAAATTGGTATTAAAAAATGCAATCCTGATAAAAAAGTTTTCTTAAGATGTGGAACATCAGCATCATCCATACCTTTGAGACCTAATTTAAGAGCTTCTAAATGAGATATATAAAATAAAGCAATATAAGAAATGATGGCTGGTAAAAAAGCATGTTTCACAACTTCAAAATAAGTAACACCAATAAAACTAGCCATAACAAAAGCAGCGGCTCCCATTACTGGAGGCATTATTTGACCATTAACTGAAGACGAAACTTCGATAGCTCCTGCTTTTTCCTGGGAGAAACCAGTTTTTTTCATAATTGGAATTGTGAAAGTTCCAGTCGTGACAGTGTTTGCAATTGATGAACCTGAGATCATACCTGTCATTCCAGATCCTAATATTGCAGCCTTAGCTGGACCTCCTCGCATTTTACCAACCATTGCAAAAGCCAAATCTAAAAAATATTTTCCTCCACCAGCAGTTTCTAATAGGGCCCCAAATAAAACGAATAAAAATATAAAGTCTACCGATACTCCTATTGGAATACCAAAAATTGCTTCTTGATCAAACCACTGAAAACCAACCAATCTTTTTACAGAAAGACCACCATGAGAGATTATATCTGGAGCATATTTGCCAAAATAAGAGAATAGTAGAAAACAAACTGCGATAATAACTAAAGGTAAACCAATTGCCCGTCTTGTTGCTTCTAAAAGAATTACAATACCAATTGCCCCTATAATAAGTTCTACTGGAACTTTGAAACCGAATATTTCTTTAACTAAAAGTATTCCTCCTCTATTTACTAAATCGTCATAAAAAAAATAAATATATAAACAACAGAACGCAGCAACTATACTTATTAGGATATCAATTATTGAAATTTTTTTTCCTCTTACTGCTGGAAAAATTAAAAAAGCTAGAGTTAAAGCAAAGCCCAAGTGAATAGCTCTGGCTGGTAAACCTTTAAACATTCCAAAATTAAACCAAAAAGGAAATGGAGAAGCATACCAAAGTTGGAAGAACGTCCAGAAAATAGCGATACCAAAAACTATTTTTAAATGAATTCCAGTTAAATTTCGAGTTGGAGAAATATCTTCTTGAATTTTGTCTTTAATCTTACTCTGAACGTTTTGATTCATTTTATTTAAGATACAGTATTATAAAAAAAAAGGCCCAATAAATATTGGGCCTTTTTAATTTAATTATGTATTAAGATTACATTAATCCAGCTTCTTTATAATATTTAACAGCACCTGGATGTAATGGAGCTGATAAACCATCAGCTATCATGTTTTTCTTTTCCAGTGGTCCAAAAGCTGGGTGTTGAGCTCTGAAATCATCAAAGTTTTCCATTACCGCTTTTGTTACTAAGTATACAAGTTCTTCAGAAACATTAGCACTTGTTACAACAGTAGCTTTTACACCGAATGTTGTAGCATCTTTTTTCTGATTTGAGTAAGTACCTGCTGGTATTACAGCTTTAGCATAGTAGTCAGCTCCGTCAATTAAACCTTGAACTGGTGCGCCAGTCAAATTAATCGGGCTTGCTTTTGCTTTACAAGTTGCTGCCTGCTCCATAGCACCATTTGGAAATCCTACTGAATATCCGAATGCATCTATTTTTCCGTCGCAAAGAGCTTTTACTTGTTCAGATGAAGTAAGTTCTGTTGTTGCTTTAAACATACTCATATCTGCACCCATAGCTTTCATTAATTCTTCCATAGTTCCTCTTTGACCAGAACCTGGGTTACCAATGTTAACTGTTTTTCCTTTTAAGCCTTTGAAATCTTTAATTTTAGATTTTTTACTAGCCCAAATTTGGAAAGGTTCATTGTGAACAGAAAATACAGCTCTTAAATCGCTAAACTGCTTTCCTTCCCATTTGCTTGAACCGTTATAAGCATGGAACTGCCAGTCTGACTGAGCAACACCAAATTGAAACTCACCATCTTTAATTTGTCCAATATTGTAGTTAGAACCACCTGTTGAAGGTGCAGTACATCTATAAGCTTTAGCTGTACCTTTTTTTCTTCCGTGCTCAGCACTTATCGCTTGTTTGTGTAACATTTTACAAATGGCGTTACCAGTTTGGAAATAAACTCCAGTTGGTCCACCTGTTCCAATTGTAAAAAACTCAGCAGCTTTTGCTACCGACATCATCGGTAAAGATAATGCAAATAACATTGCTATAGCTGAGATAGTAGAGATTATTCTCTTCATTTTTCCCCCTTGTCTTAATTGTACAATTAAATAAATCGTATCAATACGCTAAGGGCATTGTAAAACTAAATAACTTAATTTGGACGTTTATTTTTATTATGAATCTACAGTGTTTTTGACCACTCAACTAATTTATGAGTTCCCTCCACAACATTTGGAGCATATTTTTTAACAAGATCATCATCTAGTTTTTTACCACTACTAATGTTTTTCAGAAAAAAATCTCCGTCAAAATCAGTGTAACTGAGTCTTGCTAGCATTTTTTTTGAACTAAAACCAAAATCTGAACCAGGTAAAAGAGCAACACCAGTTTTATTGATTATATCATCACACATTTCTGCAGAGCTTCTAAATTTAGAATTTAAAAACTCGGGCATTAAATAAAATGCACCTTCAGGTGGATTAATTAAAACTTTATTAGATTTCAAATTATTAAAAACATAATTGCCTACAAGTTTTAAAATTGATCTTGTTTTATTTAAATAATCACTATAATCACCTTTGTAAGCTTCTACTGCTGCGAATTGTAAAGGGCTATTTACTGTTGAATACGACTCACTTGCTAAGGTTTTAAGTGCACTTAAAAAATCTAATTGATTATTTGGTACTGCAAAAAAACCAAGTCGCCAACCACCTGCACCACACCACTTACTTAAACCTCCGCTTATAAAAGTATTATCAGGACAAAATTTTGAAATGGAAGTGTATTTTTTATCAAAGGTCAAATCTGTATATATTTCATCAGATAAAACTTTTATATTATTTTTTTTTACTACCTCAGAAATTTCACCCAAATTATTACAAACTAAACCTGATGGATTGTTTGGAGAATTTAATATTAAAATAATATTTTTTTTTCCTATAAATTTAATTTTTTCTTCAAGTTGCTTTGCAGTTGGGAACCAATTATTATCTATTGTTGTTTCAATCCAATGTACTTTGTTAAGAGCTATAATTGCTTGTGGTTCGTAAGAAACCCAACTTGGAGCAGGTAAAATTATTTCCCCATTAAATACCACATGCATTAATAACATCGCTTCTTTTGAGCCAGGTGTTATAATTATATTTTCTTTTTTGTAATCAACCCCAATTCTTTTAAGTAGGTATTTTGAAATAGCCTCCCTCAGCTCAGGTAGCCCCTGCATCGGTAGATAATTCTTTTTATGAGCATTTTCTTTAAGAACAGAAACTATTTTTTCAGGAATCGGAAAAGGAGACTGGCCAAATCCGAAGTTAAATACTTTCTTGCCGTCTTTTAAAAATTTTTTAACTTTTTCGTTTATCGCTAAAGTAGCTGAAGGTTTTAGATTTGTGATATTTTTTTTTATATAGTCGTCCACTATTTTTTAATACTACTACAGAAATAATTTATTAAAATAGAACGTTTGACAAAGTGATTCGGTCATGGTTTAATCATCTTTTGTTCTCTAACCAAGTCTATATGTAGTATTTAAAAAAAATTACAGCACAAATTGATGAAACATAATGAAAATAAAATTATAGCTATTCTTGGTCCAACCAATACTGGGAAAACTTACATGGCCATAGAGAAAATGCTTGAATTTAACTCGGGAATTTTCGGTCTGCCTCTAAGACTTCTAGCCAGAGAAGTCTATGATAAATGTGTTTTAAAATTAGGCACCGACAAGGTTGCTTTAATTACTGGGGAAGAGAAAATAATACCTAACTCTGCTAAATACTTTATTTGTACTGTTGAGTCGATGCCAAAAGATAAAGTTGTAGATTTTGTAGCAGTAGATGAAATTCAAATGTGTGGTGATCCTGAGCGAGGACATATTTTTACAGATCGTCTTATAAATTTTAGAGGTGAAGTTTTAACTATGTTTTTAGGTTCTCAAATTATGAAAAATATAATGTCTCAACTTTTAAAAAATGTAGAATTTATAAATCAAGAGAGATTTTCAAAATTATCTTATAATGGATTAAAAAAAATATCACGATTAAACAGAAAAAGTGCGATTATTGCTTTTTCTATTGAAGAAGTTTACGCCTTAGCAGAATTAGTAAGAAGACAAAAAGGTGGATCCGCAGTAATAATGGGATCTTTAAGTCCTAAGACAAGAAATTCCCAAGTAGAACTTTATCAGTCTGGAGACGTAGACTACCTAGTTGCAACTGATGCGATTGGAATGGGTATTAACATGGATATAGAGCAAATTAATTTTTCAAGTCTTAGAAAATTTGATGGAAAGAAAAGAAGAAGGTTAAGAATGACTGAAATTTCTCAAATTGCTGGAAGAGCAGGAAGATTTAAAAATGATGGATACTTTGGAATAACTGGGGACTGTGAAACTTTAGAGGCTGATGAGATTGAAAGGATTGAAAAACATAATTTAGATGATATGAGATTTTTATATTGGAGAAACTCAGATCTAGATTTTTCCGATCCAGAAAATTTAATTAGCTCACTTGAAAAAAAATCAGGAGATAGAAATCTACATAGAATTTCTGAGTCAATAGATGAAAATATTTTAAAATACTTGGTAAGAGATAAAAAAATAAAAATTTCCCCGAATAATCTCAAATTACTTTGGGAATGTTGCCAAATACCAGATTTTCAAAAAAAGGCTTTTAATCATATAGATGTAGTCACTAAAGTTTTTAATTTTTTAAATTCAAGTAAAAATCGGATACCAAATGACTATATGAAGAACCAGCTTAAAGGTTTAGATAAATATCACGGTAATATAGATGTAATTTCAAATAAAATTTCAAATGTTAGAACTTGGTCATATGTTGCCAATAAAAAAAATTGGGTGGAAAATTCTGATTATTGGATTGAAGCAAGTAAAAATATTGAGGATTTTTTATCTGAAAGATTGCACCAAGAATTGACTAAGAGTTTCATCGATAAAAGAATTAGTGCTCTTTCAAGAGATTTGAAACAAGATTTGAAATTGGAAACTACTATAAAGGATAATAATGATGTGATTATAAATAAACAATTAATTGGAAATCTTAAAGGTCTTAAACTTAATTTAGAGTTTACGAAAGGAACGCTAGACACAGATATCAAATCATTAAAAAAAGCAGCAAGACAGGGTATCTCTAATGAATTAATTACAAGAGTTAAAGAAATTATTGAAAAAAAAGATCTTGAATTAAGAGATGATTACAAAGTTTATTGGAATAATAATCCAATAGCAAAAATTAAAAAAGGTATCAATTACTTGTCACCTGAAATTGAAGTTATAGCAGATGAAGCACTAGATATAAATTTCAGAAAGAATTTAGTTTTTGAACTTAATTCTTGGATTAAAAATCTTATATCAGTTGAATTAAAAGATTTAATTAGCTTAATAAAATTAAAAAATAAAAATCAATATCTTAGAGCCTTAGCCTTTCAACTGTACGAGAGTAACGGTGTATTAAAAAGAAATGAGGTTAAAGAAATTGTCAGGTTAATATCTAGAGAGGACAGAAGACAATTGAGAGAATTAGGAATTAAAATCGGTCGATACCACATATTTTTACCACGAATGTTAAAACCTAAAGCTGTGAGGTTGAGGATCTCTCTGTGGAAATTTCATAATAATATTATTAATGACCACTCAATACCAAAATCTGGCCTTAACTTTTTAGTAGATGATAAACTTATGTTTAATTCAAAATTTCTTTTATTATGTGGATTTGAAAAATTTAAAAATTTGTATGTTAGAGTGGATATTCTTGAAAAGTTATTTTTGAAAATTATTGAAAACACTAAGAAAAATGATTTCGAGATTAATGCTGAAATGATGAATCTTTTAGGATCCTCAAAAGAAAATTTTTATAAATTATTAAGTCTTATGAATTATAGAAAAAAAGACAAAGACAAAGACATATTTTATTATACCGGAGATGTTCAAAAAAGAAAAAAAAACCAATTTATAGGAAAAATTCGTAAAAAAGATAATCCTTTTCAAAAATTAACTGAACTTAATATTAAATGATAATAAATTTTCTTGATAAAAGTAAAAAAAATAATCCTAAAGATACAAATGAAAACCTAATGAAAATGTTAGCTTTACTAATACACGCGGCTAAAATAGACGAAAATTATTCTGATGAGGAAAAAGAATTAATTGTAAATTTTGCAGAAATGTCTTCAAAAGAAAACTTAAATAGAGAACAAATCTTATCAATTATTAAAAGTGCAGAAGAATACGAAAAAAAATCCAATCAAATTTTAGAATATACCCAAGAGGTTAAAAAAATGGACTCCGAAAGTAAAAAACTAGTTCTTAAGTTTTTATGGAAAATCATTTTATCAGATGATAAATCAGATATATATGAGAATACTTTAATGAGGCGAATTTGCGGATTGCTTTATTTACCAGATAAATTAAGTGGAGAAATAAAATTAGATATTATAAAAGAAAAAAAATAAATGACTTACATAGTAAAAGATGAATGTATTAAATGTAAACTGATGGACTGTGTAGAGGTTTGCCCGGTAGATTGTTTTTATGAGGGAGAAAATATGCTTGTAATCAGTCCAGAAGAATGTATTGATTGCGGTGTTTGTGAACCAGAATGTCCGGTAGATGCCATTGTTTCTGACACAAGTTATGAAAAAGATGACAAACAAAAATGGCTTGAGATAAATGAAAAATATTCTAAATTATGGCCAAATATTTCTGTGAAAAAGGATCCTCCAAAAGATGCTGATAAGTTCAGAAATGTCAAAAATAAATTAGATAAGTATTTTTCAGAGAAACCAGGGGAGTAATTGTGCCAAAAAAAATTAAAAAGAAAAAAAAAGTAAAATCAAAATTAGAAAAATCTAAAGATCTTAAAAAAGTAGTCACCCCAAAAAAAATAAGTATTACCGATCAAAAAATAGAAATTAAAAAGATAAAAAAACAACCTACTGAAAAAAAACAGTATAATGTTAACGATTATGTTGTTTATCCAAAGCATGGTGTTGGTAAAATTACTGCAGTAGAAAAAGCTACTATTGGAGATATAGGAATAAATTTTTACAAAATATTAATTGAGCGTGATAAATTAACTTTAACAATACCCATTAATCAGCAAAGCCATTTAAGGCCAATATCCTCGATAAATCAGATAAATAAATGTGTTTCAATTTTAAAAACAAAACCAAAAATTAAAAGAACCATGTGGAGTAGAAGAGCACAAGAATATGAGCAAAAAATAAACTCAGGAAAAATATATGAACTTGCAGAAGTTGTGAAGGATTTAAACAAAACATCAAATACTATTGCTGATCAATCTTATAGTGAGCGACAACTTTTTGAACAAGCTTATGATAGATTGCAAAGTGAGTTTGAGGTAGTTCTTAAAATATCAGCAGAGGACACGAAAAAGAAGATGGATAAAGCCTTGGGAAGAAATCAAATTGTAGAAATGGAACAATAAAAAAAACGCCCTTTCCGTGAGATTTGGAAAGGGCGTTTTAATAGAAAACTATTTATCTTCTTCTTCTTCTTCTTTTTTTAGCCTTCTTTTTTTTCTTTTTAGCTTTTTTACGTCTTTTAGCCATTATATCTCCCTTTTTTTTAAACGAATCTAAGTGATTCGCTTTATATTTAAACTTTATTTCTTTCTTTATTGATGTCAAACACTAATTAATTCTAAGAATTTTAAAATAAATTTATTTTCTAATTAAATCCTAAAATTTTAAAATTATTTTAAAAAAGTAAGTAATATCAACACTTTTTTTAATAAAAAATTAATTTTTATTTAATAAAGTTTTTCTAATTCCTGTTGATACTTTTCAATTATTTTTTTTCTTTTTAACTTTAAAGTTGGTGTCATTAAACCATTTTCAATTGTAAATTCTTCAGAAATTAAAATAAATTTTTTAATTTTTTCAATAATAGTTAAATCTTTATTTAAATTTTCAATTATACTTCTTATAGTTGCATTATCTTTATCTTTTTGATCTACAACTATTAATGCAACAAGATAATTTTTTTTATCTCCATAAACTAAACATTGTTTTATTTTTTCATTATTACAAAAATGATTTTCGACTTTACTTGGAGAAATATTATCACCTCCAAGATTAACAATTATATCTTTTTTCCTATCAGTAATTTTTAAATAACCATTATTTTCGAATTCACCAATATCACCAGTATGTAACCAGCCATTTTTAATTATTTCTTTTGTTTCTTTTTCTTTGTTCCAATACCCAAGCATTACATTTTCACCCTTAACAAGGATTTCGCCATCTTCTGCTATTTTGACTTGATTTGTTTTAAAAGGTGGACCTACTGTATCTACTTTTATGTCACCTGGTAAATTACAACTGACTACTGGGGACGTCTCGGTAAGCCCATAACCTTGTAGTGTAGGTAGACCAACCGCATTTAAGAACTCACCTATATTTTTATCTAGTGCACCTCCACCAGAGACAAAAGTCTGGAGATTACCGCCAAATTGTTTTTGAATTTTTTTTCTTACCAAAACCTCACACAAAAAATTTACAAATTTCTCGTGAGTTTTAAGGTTTGTTTTATTCAAGGATTTTATACCTAAATCTATTGTCTTATTTATTAAGATTTTTTTTATGCCTGTTTGTTTTTTGAAATTACTATTAATTTTATTATATAAATTTTGATAAAATCTTGGAACTGCAGTCATTATTGTTGGTTTAGCAATAGACATGTTTGATATTAATTTTTCTAAACTTTCAGCGTAAAAAACTTTTGCGCCGGTTATTATTTGAATAAATTGAACTGCATGCTCATAGGAATGCGAAAGTGGAAGCCAGGTAAGAAATATTGGATCTTTTTTTTTAATTAAAGGTTCAAGTAAATCCATTGCACCCTCGCAGTTTGCTAAAATACCCCCATGGCTTAATACCACTCCTTTAGGATTACCTGATGTTCCTGACGTATAAATTATACATGCAGGCATATTTCTTTTTAAATTTCTGTTTATAGTTTTAGTATTGTTTTCTTCTTTTAAAATTTTGTCTATGAGTAAACTTTTATGATCAATCTTCTCAAAAGAAATAATTTCTTTAATTTCGGGATTTAAAAAATTTTTTATTTTTTTAAATTGATCATTATTTGATACTATTATAATAGTCGGTTTACAGTCATTAAGTATATATTTGTAATCATTCGAAGAGTAAGTAGTAAAAATTGGTACCGATATACCTCCTGCATTCATTATGGCGATGTCAGAAATAAGCCAGTAAGGTCGATTCTCTGAGAGTATTAAACATCTATCACCTTCTTTTATTATTGATTTAATTTTATTTGTTAATTTAAAAATTTTTTCAGAGACTTGATGCCAAGTATAGGTTGACTTATTTGGTTTTAACCATTTTAAAAAAGGTTTCTCTTTATCAATTTTATTTAGTTTTTCAAAAAATAGTTCTACTAAACTATTTAGATTATTGACTTTCATAAGTTGGTGGGCGAAGAGAGACTCGAACTCTCAAGGTATTGCTACCATTGGATTTTGAGTCCAACGCGTCTACCAGTTCCACCATTCGCCCATATCTCCGTATTAATTTTTATTTGTACAATCATTATGTTTTGAATTAATTTAAGACGCAACTAAAAAAATGATCAAAAAATTATACGATAAATGTGTTTATTGGGCAGGAAAAAAATATGCTAAACAATTTTTAGCTTTTGAGTCTTTCATAGAAAGTTCATTTTTTCCTATTCCACCAGATGTAATGATTATTCCGATGGTTATTGCAAAAAAAAATGATTTTATCAAAATAGCTTCTGTTGCAACTATTTTTTCTGTTTTAGGAGCTCTTTTTGGATATCTAATTGGATACATTTTTTTCAATGAAATTGGTGTCAAGATTTTTGAATTATACGGTTATCAGGATCCTAATTTTTTAAAGGAGAGGTTTTCAACGACTGGGGGTTTTTTTTCTTGGCTTGGAATTTTAGTGACAGCTGGATTTACACCCCTTCCTTTTAAGCTTTTAACAATCTCAAGTGGTTTTATAAATTTTAATTTAATTTTTTTTATTATTATTTGTGTTTTAACTAGAGGCTCAAGATTTTTTTTGGTAGCTTTCTTAACTTACAAATTTGGTGACAAATTTGGTCCATTTTTAGATAAGCATGGGACCAAATGGTCTATGATAATAACTGCATTTATACTTATAGTTATAGGATTAATTTATATTTACCTTTTTTAATGATAGATAAAAAAAATAGTTTATTTTTAATAGTAATACTTTTCTTACTTATTTTATCCTTAATTTCAGCTTTTATTATTGAGTATGGTCTAGGTCACAAACCTTGTAAACTTTGTTTATATCAGAGGTATCCTTATTATGTTTCAATTTTGTTGTTAACGAGTATTTTTGTTTTAAAAAAAAATATTAGAATTCACTTTCTTCTTTTAAGTATAGTATTTTTTTTAGGTGCAATAGTAGCATTTTACCATTTTGGAATTGAACAAGGTTTTTTTGAAGAGTCTACTGTTTGTGATACAAAAAATCTCAATCAAGTCCTATCCAAAGAGGACCTTTTAAAGCAATTAAAGCAAAATACAATAAGTTGTAAAGATGTTACTTTTAGATTTTTAGGTTTATCCCTTGCTTCAATTAATACCATTTTCTCGTTAATTTTATCGTGTATATTCTTTTTGAAATTTAAAAAATATGAAAACAACAAATAAAAAAACTTTAGAAGAGATAATAAGAGTTGATCATGCTGGAGAGCGTGGTGCAATTAAAATTTATGAAGGTCAGCTTCTAGCTCTTAATACTTTTAAAAAGAATGAAAAATTAAAAAAATTAATTGAAGAAATGAAAGAACATGAAAAAGAGCATTTTGAATACTTTGATAAAGCTATAAAAGATAGAAATATAAAACCTACAATTTTTCTACCTATCTGGGATCTTCTTGGGGTAACGCTTGGCTTTGGAACAACTATGCTAGGAGAAAAAGCAGCAATGCTTTGTACCGCTTCAGTCGAAGAGGTTATAGATGGTCATTACAAAAGCCAATTAGATAAGCTTGGAGATGATGAAGAGTCATTAAAAAAATCCATCACAAAATTTAGACAAGATGAAATAGATCATAAAAACTTAGCTTATAACGAAGGCGCATCCAAAAAGGGATTATATTTTTTATTAGATAAAATTATCCAGACAACGTCTAAAGCAGCCATAAAGGTTTCAGAAAAAATATAATTAGGGCTCTAATTCAATATCCCAATAAAGATAATCCATCCAACTTTCATGTAAAAAATTTGGAGGAAAATGTCTCCCATTTTTGTGTAGATCATCAACGGTTGGGATAAAAGGTAATTTTTTTAATTTTAAATCACAATTATTATAAAGTTTACCACCTTTTTTAACATTACATGTTGAACAAGCTGTTACTACGTTTTCCCAGTCTGTAAGTCCACCTTTAGACTTTGGTAATAAGTGGTCAAATGTTAAATCTTTTTTATCTCCACAATATTGGCAAGTAAATTTATCCCTTAAAAAAACATTAAACCTTGTAAAATTTGGGTGAGTTGATGGTTTAACAAAACTTTTTAATGCAATTACACTTGGTAAACTCATTTCAAAAGAGGGACTTCTAACTTTTCTCTCGTATGAAGAAACAATACTCACTCTATTTAAAAAAACCGATTTTATAGCGTCCTGCCAGCACCATAAAGATAATGGGTAATAGCTTAAAGGTCTAAAGTCAGCATTTAATACGAGTGCTGGACATTTTTCTAAAGGAACTCTTTCACTAGAAGCTATGATCATAATTAATGCTAACTTAAAGAAAAATATTTATCAAGTTATAATTTTGTTACACTTAAACGTTTTATTTATATAGATTTTTTTTTAGAAATTCTAAACCAAGACTAGATCCTTCTGTAGGAATTCTATGTTCACAATTTTTAAAGATTTTTGTTTGAATTATATAATTATTTCTATTAAAAAATTCTTTAGCTTCAAGCAAAAAGTTTATTGGCACAACTGCATCTTTATCTCCATGCATTAAAAAAATTTCAGGTTTGGAGTTTATGTTTTGATTTAAGTGTTTTATATTTAAAATTTTACCAGAGTAACCAATTAAACATTTAATTTTATCTCTTTTTTTTAATGCTGTCTGTAAGGATATCATGCATCCTTGACTGAACCCAACAAGAGCTATGTCATTTAAATTAAGTTTATTTTGGCTAGTGACTTCATTTATAAGGTTGTCTAATTTCTTTTCTGCTATTAAAGATTTGGATAGAGTTTCATCATCAGTTTGATCCATGAGGTCAAACCATTGAAAACCTGAGGGATTAACTTTACAAACTTCTGGAGCATCGGGACATACGAACATTGTGTCAGGTAAAAAGTTTTTCCAATAATTTGCAAGTATAGATATATCTTTCCCATCACCACCATATCCATGACAGAGTATAACGGCATTTTTTGGTGAAGATTTTGAACTTGGATTTATTATTACAGAATTTAAAGTATAGCTCATAAATATTATCTATAACTATTTAACCATTTAATAAAATTTTTGTCATTAAAATCTATGTCACCTAGTACCCTAGCAAATTCTTGTCCTTTTTGATTTATAAAAACTGTAGTTGGCACTCCCCTTAATTTAAATTGTTTTGCTAATTTAAACTCTGGATCAAAAAAGATCTTTAAATTTTTAATATTTAAATCATTGTAAAATTTCATTGTTTTCTTTTGATTTATCTTTTCCAAATTAATTGGAAAAACCAGAAAATCTGAATTTTTTAAAGTAAATTTATCTAGTGAAGGCATTTCAGCTTTACAAGGGGCGCACCATGTTGCCCAGAAGTTTAGTATCTTAATCTTGCCATCATTTTTATTCAGTACAATATCTTTTGAGTCAAAATCCTTAAATTTTACTTG
>CACGHX010000013.1 GCA_902573065.1 uncultured Pelagibacteraceae bacterium
TTATTAAACTAAAAAAAGTTTTCTCGCCAGGTGTTGTGCTTAAACTTAGGGCAGAATTAATCAAATTGTTAAAAAAAGAATTTAATGTTGATCCTGACAAAGAAGCACGTGATCGGTTTCTTAGTCTTGAAATGATCTGGCCCAAAAACAAACTTCTTAGAGCATACGTGCTATCACCACGACTTGGACAAATTTCAGCAGATTTACTTGGTGTTTCAGCAGTTAGACTTTACCATGACAATGTTTTAGCAAAACAAGCTGGTTGTGGTAGAACACCATGGCACTTTGACGATCATCACTTTCCATTAGATACTAACGATGTAGTAACAGCATGGGTACCAGCACAACCAACCCCAATTGAAATGGGACCACTTTCTTTTGCTTATCCGTTAGATGTACATAATCTCGTAAATGCTGTTACTTTCGAAAAGACTGGTACTGGCTACGATAAAGGAGTGTCAAAAGTTTTTAAACAAAATGGTGTATCTGTAAACGAAACTCCCTTCGAGCTAGGTGAGGTTAGCTTTCATCATAATTTAAATTTTCATACTGCCTCAAGTAACCGAACAAATCGAAGCCGAATTGCCCTTGCAAATACTTACTACCGAGATGGAGCTCGAGTTATAAATTCTCCTACAATGGTTTCTGGTGACTGGCAGAAATTTATGCCAAATGTTAAACCAGGTGAAATAGCAGCAAGTCCCTTGAATCCAATTTGTTGGCCAATTGATGACGAATAAAGATATCAACTATCATAGTGGATTAAATTCTGTCTGGACTAAAAATCTTGCTAACAATCAACAGCCAGATGGTAAAGCCTTACTAGATCACTTAAAAACTATACATCAATATAATGCTGGTTTTACTGAGAAATGCGCAAGCACTTGTCGCGATAGGTCTGGTCGTAACAGTTATGAATGGTTGGCTGAAGCTGTACCAGATATAAATGGTACTCGAGTATTGGATCTTGCCTGCGGGTCAGGACCATTATTAAAAATCTTACATGATCGAAATAAAAATTTTAAATTAAAAGGAGTAGATATGTGTGGTGAGGAGTTATCACTTGCTAAGGCACGGATGTCAGATGGTGTCGTTGAACTATTTCAATTAGAGGCACAGAATTTGGCTGCTATAAATAATGCCTCAATAGACGTTGTTTTATGCCATTGGGCTTTGACACTAATGGACCCTATTACTCCAGTTTTAAAAGAAATTAATCGTATACTATCACCGGGTGGAAAGTTTGCAGCTTTAGTGAATGGACCAATGAATACAGCGCCAGGGTATTTAGATGTGTATAATTTAATCTATAAATATGTTCAAACCAAATTACCTTATTATGGCAAGATTGATTTAGGAGATCCTAGAATACGAAGTACAAAAAGCTTAGAGCATTTAGTTGGTGAAGTTTTTCCGTCCGCTGAGATTAGTATCGAAAATAATGTAGTATCTTTGCTAGGACCTGTTACTGAAGTTTCAGAAACTGCGGCAGGATTTTTTTATGCTTCATTTATCTTACCCACGGAGCTTCGAATGAGAATGCTTTCAGATTTATCTGACCTAATCTCAGTATCAAAACAAGAAGGTCGATTTGTAATGCCAATTAGTAGGTTAATTATTAAGAAATAATTTTCGATGGCGGAGAGAGTGGGATTCGAACCCACGAAACGGTTTCCCGTTTACACACTTTCCAAGCGTGCGCCTTCAACCACTCGGCCATCTCTCCTTAAGTTTCTTTATTGATTTTTAAAACTCCAATAAAAGCTTCTTGGGGTATTTCAACTCTACCAAATTGTTTTGCACGTGCTTTACCTTTTTTTTGTTTGTCCAATAATTTTCTTTTTCGATCTCTAGCTCCACCACCGTGAATTTTGGTTAGAACATCCTTTTTAAATCCCTTAATACTTTCTCTTGCAATAATTTTTCCTCCAATTGCAGCCTGAATAGGAATCATAAAATTATGTCGAGGTATAAGATCTTTTAACTTTTCGCATACCAATCTTCCCTGATTTTGTGCAAATTCTTTATGAATAATCATTGAAAGGGCATCAACTGGTTCATTGTTTACTAAGATTCCTAATTTTACTAAATTACCCTCTTTGTAACCAGTAATTTCATAATCGAAACTGGCATATCCGCTAGTAATTGATTTCAGTCTATCATAAAAATCAAAAACAACTTCATTGAGGGGTAGTTCGTAAACTAGTACCGCTCTGTTTCCTGAATAAGACAAATCTTTTTGAATACCTCTTTTATCTTGGCAGATTTTTATTATGGATCCCAAATATTCATCTGGAGTTATAATTGTGGCTTTAATCCAAGGTTCTTCAATAAATTTTATTTGAGATGGATCAGGCATCATTGTTGGGTTCTGAAGATCAACAATTTCACCATTTATTTTATTTAATTTGTATACAACTCCAGGAGTTGTTGTGATTAAATTTATATCAAATTCTCTTGTTAATCTTTGAGTTATAATTTCTAAGTGTAACAATCCTAGAAAGCCACATCTAAAACCAAGACCAAGTGCACTTGAAGACTCAGGCTCGTAAGAGAAACTTGAGTCATTAAGTTTTAGTTTACCAAGTCCATCTTTTAATCTTTGGTACTCTGAGCTATCAACTGGGAAAAGGCCACAAAAAACAACAGGTTTACTTGGTTTAAAACCTGGTAACGGTTTTTCAATTGGGGTTTTGGCATCACAAATTGTATCTCCCACTTTTGTTTCTGATAAACTTTTAATACCTGTTATTATAAATCCAATTTCTCCTGAATTTAATTCTTCTATATCTTTAGCCTTTGGGGTGAAAACACCAACTTTTTCAATTTCATATTCTTGGTTTGTAGACATTAGCTTTACTTTCATTCCTTTTTTAATACTTCCATCAATAACCCTTACAAGAATTACAACACCTAAATAACTATCATACCAACTATCTACCAATAAAGATTTAAGCTTAGCCGTTTGATCACCTTTTGGTGAAGGTAAATCTGAAACAATTGTCTCTAAAATTTCTTCAACACCTTCTCCAGTTTTTCCCGAACAAGATATAGCTTTAGAAGTTTCTATACCTATTACGTCTTCTATTTGCTTTTTAACTTTATCAACATCAGATGCTGGAAGATCTATCTTGTTCAGTACTGGAATTATATGATGGTTTGTATCAAGTGCTTGATATACATTTGCGAGAGTCTGAGCCTCGACACCTTGTGAACTATCAACGATTAGAACAGAACCTTCACAAGCAAGTAGTGATCTACTTACTTCATAACTAAAGTCAACATGACCAGGAGTGTCGATAATATTTAAGAGATAATCATTTCCATCTTTCGATTTATAATTAAGTTTCACTGTTTGTGCTTTAATTGTAATTCCCCTTTCTCTCTCAATATCCATTGAGTCTAAAACTTGCTCTTTCATTTCTCTTTTGGAAAGGCCACCACAAATTTGAATCATTCTGTCAGCAATTGTTGACTTTCCATGATCAATATGTGCGATAATCGCAAAATTTCTTACTCTCTTTATATCTGACATTAGGATCTTATTGTTCCACCAGTTTTGGCTTTCACAATATCAATTATTTTTTGACTTATATCATCAATGTCTTTTTGGGAAAGTGTTTTTTCTTTGGACTGTATTATAACATTGATGGCTATTGATTTTTTACCGGAAGGCATATTTCCACCTGAAAAAACATCAAATATTTTTACGTTTTTAATTAAATTTGTATCAACATTGCTTATTAATTTCTTAATGTCGCCTGCTTTAAAATCTTCATTAATTATAAAAGCAAAATCTCTCTCAGATTTTTGGTACTCTGAAATAGAATAATCTTTTTTAGAAAATCTATATTTAGTTTTTGGTTTTGGAATGTTTTTTAAAAAAATTTCAAATCCACTCACATTTTGCTCTTTTAAATCTAAACTAGAAATTATTGACGGATGAATTTCACCGAATGAAGCAAGAAGTACTCCATTTTCTGAATTTAAATTTATTGACCCAGATCTACCCGGATTATAGTAATCTTGTGTCTTATTATTTACATGGATATTATTTTCTTCAATCCCAAGCTCCAGCAATGTCTTTACAACGTCAGCCTTTACATCAAATACATCAACATTTCTAGGTTTAGACTCCCAAGTTTTTCTGTTTACTACTCCAGACTTTAAACCACCTATTACTATCTGTTGTTCTCCAGGTTTTTTACCATAAAAAATAGGGCCAATTTCAAATAACGATAAATCTAAATAGCCTCTATCCTGATTTTTTTTCAAATACAAAATCAAATTTGAAAAAATTGATGTCCTTAAAACATTTAAATCGCTTGATATTGGATTTGTAATTTCAATTTCTCTCTTTCCTTGTGAAAAATATTTATCAATTCGCGAGTCAGTAAATGACCAGGTAACTGCCTCCATATATCCTTTTGTAGCAACAGCTCTTTGAGAAAGGTGAAATAACTTTTGCTCAAAACTTAAAGTGTCTTTATTTCTCGATCTCTCAGGTTGTATCAATGAAATTTTATCAAAACCTTTTATTCTTATTAGCTCCTCGACTATATCTACATCTTGATAGATATCAGGTCGCCAGGTTGGTATCTTTACTAAAAATTTATTTTTTTTTATTTTAGTATCAAATCCAAGTGTGTTTAAAATCTTTTTAGCTTCACCAGCAGGCATTGGTATCCCTATTACCTTTTTAAATTTTGTTTGATCAATTTCTAAAATTTTATTCTTAACTTTAGATTTTCCCTCTACTGAAAATTTACTAGCTTCTCCCCCACAGATTTTAAGAATTAAATTTGTTGCAATTTCTAGTCCCTCGATAATTGAATTTGGATCAATGCCCCTCTCGAATCTATATTTAGCATCTGTATCAACGCCTAAATTACTTGCGGTTTTTCTTATAGATGAAGGATGAAAATATGCTGCCTCTAATAAAATGTTTTTTGTATCAAATTCAGTGCCTGATCTTGAACCACCTATTATACCGCCAAGACCTAAAGGTCCGGTTCTATCTGAAATAACACACATATTATTTTCAAGTTTATAGTTTTTTCCATCAAGTGCAGTAAAGCTTTCACCAGACTTTGAGTTTCTTACAATTATCTCTTTATCTATTTTATCAGCGTCATAAGCATGCAAAGGTCTGTTAAGGTCAAACATTACATAGTTAGTAATATCAACTACAGCAGAAATTGGTTTTAAACCGAGAGAAATTATTTTCTCTTTAAGCCATTCTGGACTTTCTTTATTTTGAATATTTTTTATATAGCAAGCGCCAAAATTTAAACAGCCCTGATTTTTTTCTTTTGTTATTGAAATTTTTATTGGTTGTTTAAAGTTTTGCTTTATCTTTATTTTTTTTAAATTTGAGAACTTACCTAAACCGGCAGAAGCTAAATCTCTTGCTATTCCCCTAACGCCTAAACAATCTGGTCTATTAGGTGTCACAGATATATCTATCGATTTTTCACCTTTACTCTTAAAGTAGTTTTTCCCGATATCTTTTTCTCTATTTTTTAATTCAATAATTCCCTCGCTGTCGTCTGAAATATTTAATTCATTTCCAGAGCACAACATTCCATGTGACTCGACTCCTCTTATTTTCGCAATTTTTAATTTCATTTTTGATTTTGGAATAATAGAACCTGGTGGTGCGTAAACAGTTACTAAACCTGATCTTGCATTTTGGGCCCCACAAACAACTTTCTTGATGTCGTTATTGTTACCAATACTTACATCGCAAAGCTTAAGTTTATCAGCATTTGGATGCTTTTCTGCTTTAAGAACTTTTGCAATTTTAAAATCAGATAATTCGTTTTGAGCTTCTTTAACTGCCTCTACCTCCAAACCAATGTCGGTAAGTTTGTTTATAATTTTTTCAAGATTTGACGATGTTGTTAAATGATTTTTTAACCATGATAGAGTTATGATCATCTACTCAAACCTCTATAGTTAGTTGGAACATCTAATGGATCAAAACCAAAATAATTTAACCATCTATAATCAGTTTCGAAAAAAGATCTAAGATCGTTAATTCCATATTTTAACATAGCAAGTCTATCTATACCCATGCCAAATGCAAAACCTTGGAACTTATTAGGATCGACTTTTGCATTTTTTAAAACATTAGGGTGAACCATTCCACAGCCCAAAATTTCTAACCACTTATCTCCTTCACCCACAATTATTCTTCCGTTTTCTAGTTTGTAACCAATATCTACTTCAGCTGATGGTTCAGTAAAAGGAAAGTGACTTGGTCTAAATCTCATTCTGATTTTTTTAACTTCAAAAAATTCTTTTACAAAATAATCTAAACATCCTTTCAAATGTCCCATGGTTATATCTTTATCTATATGTAAGCCCTCAAGCTGATGGAACATTGGTGCATGGGTTTGATCACTATCACAACGATAAGTTCTTCCAGGAACAATAATTTTGAAAGGGGCTTTGCCATTAAGCATTGTTCTTACTTGAACTGGAGAAGTATGAGTTCTCAATAAAATTTTTTTATCATTATCTAGATAAAAGGTATCATGCATATCTCTTGCAGGATGATCCTCTGGAGTATTCAATGCTGTGAAATTATTATATTCAGTCTCGACATCGGGACCTTCTGCAACCGAAAAACCGATCTCAGAAAAAATTGATGAGATTTCATCTATCACCTGGGAAACTGGATGTATTTTACCATTAGGTCTCTCTCTTGCTGGTAAAGTAACATCAACTTTATCTTTTTGTAATTTTTTGCTTATTTCTAATTTTTCTAATTCTTTAAACCTATTGTTAATAGCTTCAGTAATTTTTTGTTTTTCATTATTTAATGATGAAGCTTTAATTTTTTTTTCCTCTTCAGATAAAGAGCCAAGTTTTTTAAATTCTTGATTGATTTGGCTATTTTTACCTAAAAACTGTGATTTAATATTTTGCAACTCAAGTTTATCTTTAGCTTGTGAGATCTTTTGAATTAATTCTCGTAAATCTATCATTAGTTAGTTTTTACTCTAACTTTATAAAAGAAAAAACAAGTTTATTTTACTGATAACTGAACTTTTTTTACAAGTGATTTGAAAGCTTCTGGATTATTGTAGGCTAAATCGGCTAAAACTTTTCTGTCTAATTTGATTTTCGATTTATTAAGACCATTTATAAATCTTGAATAAGTTAGCCCCTCAGCTCTCACGCCTGCGTTTATCCTTTGAATCCATAAAGATCTGAATTCTCTTTTTTTGGATCTTCTATCTCGGTAAGCATACTGCAAAGCTTTTTCCATAGCTTGTCGAGCAATACGAATAGTATTTTTTCTTCTGCCCCATTGACCTTTTACAGCTTTAAAAACTTTTTTATGTCTTGCTCTACTTGTAACACCTCTTTTTGTTCTAGACATTTTTTTTATCCTCTTAAGCTATAAGGCATATATGATTTAACAATTTTAGAATCTTGTTTTGACATAATGGTAGTGCCTCTTTGTTTTCTAATTTGAGAGTTAGTTCTTTTTATCATGCCGTGTCTTTTACCAGCTTGTGGCATTTTTACTTTTCCAGATTTAGTTAATCTAAATCGTTTTTTAGCTGAACTTTTAGTTTTTAGTTTTGGCATGGTAACGGATTTATATATATTTTGATTTAAATTTACAATGATTAATTAGGGTGAATAATCATTATCATTTGGCGGCCCTCAAATTTTGGTTTTACTTCTACTTTACCAATTTCCTTTGTATCCTCAATAATTCTATTCATCAAATCTTTACCTAGGTTAATGTATTGCATTTCCCTTCCTTTAAATCTTACAGTAAATTTTACTTTGTCACCTTTTTGAAGAAACTTTTTTGCATTTTTTATTTTAAAATTATAATCATGTATTTCGGTTCCAGGTCTTAATTTTAATTCTTTTAGTGTCGCAATTTTTTGGTTCTTTTTTGCCTTGTTGGCTTTTTTTTGCATATCATACTTATATTTACCCATATCCATAATCTTACAAACTGGAGGATTTGCATTTGGAGATATTTCGATTAGATCAAGTCCTTCTTCTTTGGCTGTCTCAATTGCTTTCTTTAAAGTTAGAATTCCTAAATTTTCGCCGCTACTATTTATAACTTGAACATCTATACTTCTAATTCTGTGATTGGTACGAGGTCCTTGAAATTTTGTTCTTCTTTGAAAATAGTTTGGTTTTTGCACTTATTTAATTGGTAGGTTGTTTGATGATTTAAATTCTTTAAGAGCTATTTCGAATTTTTTAACTTCTTGTTTTTCAGATCCAAGTTTACGTATACTAACACTTTTATCTATTACTTCTTTTCCTCCACAAATTAACAGTATAGGAACTTTTGATAAAGAATGCTCTCTTATTTTATAATTAATTTTTTGATTTCTTAAATCCACTTCGCATTTTATACCCTCTTTAAAGAGTTCTTTAAATATTTTTTTTGCATAGTCATTGTGCTCTTCAGCTATAGGCAATACAACAACTTGTGAAGGTGATAGCCAAAATGGAAGTTTGCCCGCATAGTTTTCAATAATTATACCTATAAATCTCTCTAAAGATCCAAAAAGAGCTCTATGTAACATTACAGGTACTTTTTTAGTTCCATCTTTATCAACGAAAGTTGCACCAAGTCTTCCTGGTAAATTCAAGTCCACTTGTAAAGTTCCACATTGCCAATCTCTTCCTATAGCGTCTCTCAAAACAAATTCTATTTTAGGACCGTAAAAAGCACCCTCTCCTTTATTTATAGTATATTCTAATTTTGTTTTTTTAATTGCTGCAAGCAAAGCTTTTTCTGACTTATCCCAGATTTTATCATCACCGACTCTTTTTTCTGGTCTGTCAGAATACTTCAGGAATACTTTTTCAAATCCCAAGTCTTTGTAAATATCCAATATTAATTTTGTAACACTAATACATTCATCTGTTATCTGCTCCTCGGTACAAAATATATGTGCATCATCCTGGGTAAAAGCTCTAACTCTTAGAAGACCGTGTAATGCTCCAGATGGTTCATATCTATGAACTTTTCCAAATTCAGATAACTTTAAAGGTAAATCTCTATAACTTTTAAGACCTTGATTAAATACTTGGACACAACCAGGACAATTCATTGGTTTCACAGCAAAAACTTTTTCGTCTGGTGTTTCTGATGTAAACATGTGATGACCAAATTTCTCCCAGTGTCCTGATTTTTCCCAAAGACTTTTATCTAAAAGTTCTGGTGTGCTTATCTCTTTATATCCAGCGTTTCTTTGCTTTAATCTCATATACTCTACAAGCCGTTGAAATAAATTCCAGCCCTTCTCGTGCCAAAAAACAGATCCAGGGCTTTCCTCCCTGAAATGAAAAAGATCCATCTCTTTACCTAACTTCCTATGATCTCTTTTTTCTGCTTCTTCTAGTCTGTGTAAATATTCATCTAATTCTTTTTTAGAACTCCAACATGTTCCGTAAATTCTTTGTAGCATTTCATTATTTGAGTCACCTCTCCAATAAGCACCAGAAACTTTTGTTAATTTAAAAGCTTTACCTATTTTTCCTGATGAAACTAAATGTGGACCTCTACACAGATCATGCCAAGTATCTCCATGGTGGTAAATTGATAGTTCCTCATTTTTGGGAATGCTCTCAATAATCTCAGCTTTATACTTTTCGCCAATTTTTTTAAAATGCGCTATTGCTTTATCTCTTTCCCATACTTCACGTTTTGTTTTGACATCCCTGTCGATAATCTCTGACATTTTCTTCTCAATTTTTTTTAAATCATCTTTTGTAAATGGTTCCTTTCTTGCAAAATCATAGAAGAAACCGTCCTCAATAACAGGACCTATAGTTACTTGTGTTCCTGGAAATAATTCTTGGACGGCCATTGCCATTATGTGTGCTGCATCATGTCTGATCACATCGAGACCATCTTTATCTTTGCTGGTTATGATTTTAACAGAGGAATCTTTTTGAATTGAAAAACTTAGATCTTTCAACACTCCATCCACACTTACTATAAGAGCCTGTTTTGAAAGTGACTTGCTAATTTTTTCAGCAACTTCATATCCGGTTACATTGTCTTTAAAACTTAATTTTTTTCCGTCTGGTAAAGTAATATTCGGCATTTAATTTTTTTGTTTAAGCAATTTTTTATATTCAGAAAATGTTGATTGGCACATTTTTTCTACATCAAATTTTATCAATATATTTTTCCTACCCTCATTTCCAATTGATTGCAACTTGTCTTTATCCATTTCAATAATATAATTTAAATTTTGTGCAAGAGAGTTTGGATCTCCATTTTTAAATAAAAATCCAGATTTACCATTAATTACAGTCTCTTTTGATCCACCTAAATCGCTTGCGAGAATTGGTTTTTCCATAGCCTGTGCCTCTACTGCTACTCTACCAAAAGCTTCGGGCTCTATAGATGAAGATACAATTACATCTGCGCTTTTATAAGCAACAGGCATTTCCTCGCAAAAACTTAAAAAAATAACATTGTCTTTTAATTGGTACTGATCAACCATTGAAATAAGTTTTTTGAAAAAAACTTTACGACCTTGATGCGAGCCTAATATTACAGCCTTAAAATTTGTTTTATAATATTTTGTTTTTAACAATTTTATGGCCTCTAAAAACATTTCTTGGCCTTTCCACTTAGTCAATCTTCCAGGTAAAAGAATTTTAAAAGTGTGAACATCTAATTTTAATGTGGAATTAAACCTTTCTACTTTTTCTTCAGTGACATTTGATTTTTTAAAATATTCAGTATTTATACCTCTAAATATTACTAACAATTTTTTGTTTTTACCTAAATGACTACTATAATTAGTGTGTATGTGGTCAAAAATAAAATTGGATCCAGCAATAGTTAATTCAGACCTAAGCATAATAGAATTATAAAACTTTTTAATTTTGCTTTTAAAATTATATGTACCATGAAAAGTGGTAACAAATTTCCTCCGTGTTAAAAGATTTGCGAACCAACAAGACCAAGCAGGTGCTCTACTTCGGGCGTGAATAATATCAATGTTTAAAATAAATATTAAAACTAATAGAATTACTGCATTAATTATCATAAGCAGAGGATTCTTTGAATGAACTGGTAACCTAATAACCTTGACTTTATTTTTTTTAATAAATTTTAGTAATGGTCCTCCACTTGTAACTATATAAGATTTACAATCTTTCTCAGCTAAATAATGAGCAAGATCATAACAACCTGTCTCTGCACCTCCGTAACCAAGTCTTGGAATTACTTGTAAAACTTTTATTTTAGATGACATATAATCAAAGATATATAATAACAGATTAATAAGAAAAATTTGATATGAAAAAATACAAATACATTAGATTGTCAAAAACAAAAAAACTGAGATATATGGGCAATTTTTTCAAAAAGAAACTGTATATAATTTTTTTGCCCGGTTTTATGTCAAATATTGAAGGAGAAAAACCTAAATCTTTTAAGAAATATGCAGTGAGAAAAAAATTGGGTTTTTTAACTTTAGATTACTCAGGTCATGGAAAATCCTCTGGAGAATTTACTAAAGGAAATATAAGTCGATGGTCGAATGATACAAAAATTTTGATTAGAAGATTTGTTAAAAAAAATAATTTTATTGTAATTGGTTCAAGCATGGGATCTTGGATTGCATTAAATCAATTTAAATACTTTAAAAATCAGATTAAAGGTTTTATTGGAATCGGCTCAGCTCCAGAATTTTTAGAGAGACTAATGTGGAAAAAATTTCCAAAAAGAATAAAGAAAGAGATTAAACTGAGAGGGATAACTCAAATAAAAAATGGTGATTATGAATACCCGATAACCTATCAAATAATTAAAGATGGAAGGAAAAATAATGTTCTTTCAAAAAAAATAAATTCTAGAATCATTGTAACAATGTTTCATGGTCAAAGAGATGAAGCTGTACCGGTTTCTTTTTCAAGAAAAGTTTTATCTGTTTTTACAAATGCAGAAAAAAGAATGATAGTTATTAAAAACGGGGATCATAGTCTTTCAAATAAACAAAGTATAAATAAAATCTTAAAAGAATTAGACCGCTTTAGAAATTCTATCTTTTAATGTGATTGGGCTCTCTAGTTTATCTAACATTTCTATAGGACAAACTTGTTTAAAATTATTTATTTCATTTTCGAAATCATTTAGAATTTTCTTGGCAATAACGGACTCCGTCTCTTTTAGGTGTTCTTGAATTAGAGACTTTAATTTTTCTTTCCAATATTTAGTCTCTGGTTTTTGCCAAGTGATTGAAGCAGGATTTACATAGTTGTCAAAAGTATTTTCTGGATCATATATAAAGGCCATCCCTCCAGTCATTCCTGCCCCAAAATTATCTCCGATACTTCCTAGTATTATTATATTCCCCCCAGTCATATATTCACATCCATTTGAGTCACATCCTTCAACTATTGCAGTTCCTCCAGAATTACGAACAGCAAACCTTTCGCCTGCTTTACCAGCCGCAAATAGTTTGCCCGATGTAGCCCCGTATAAAACTGTATTTCCTATAATTGTATTTTCTTTTGTCTTTAACCTATTAGTTTTAGATGGAACAACAACAATTTTACCACCGGACAATCCTTTAGCAACATAGTCATTTGCATCTCCAAATATTTTTAATGAAATAGATTTTGATAAAAAAGCACCTAATGACTGACCTGCTGAACCATTTAAGTTTATTTGAATTAAATCACTATTCAGTTTGTTTTTAAATTTATCAAAAATATAGTGTGATAGCTTAGTTCCTACTGCCCGGTCTGTATTTTTAATATTTCCATCGTATGAAATTTTTTCATTATTATTTACTTTATCTTTTATTTTTTTCCAGACATTCTCATCTATGTTATTATCAGGAACTTTGTTGATTAGTTTGTTGTCTGAATATCTGTTGTGATTTCCTGGATCTGTTTGCACTAATAAAGGATTTAAATCAAGATCGTCAAGGTTTGGGGAGCCTCTACTTACTTGAGCTAAAAGATCTGTTCTTCCAATGATATCTTTTAGATTTTTAAATCCAAGTGAAGCAAGTATTTCTCTAACTTCCATTGCGACAAAATTAAAAAAGTTTACGACCTTTTCTGGTGTTCCAGTAAATTTTTTTCTAAGTTCATCATCTTGGGTACAAACACCAACAGGACATGTGTTTGAATGACATTGTCTTACCATTATACAGCCCATTGCTATTAAAGAAGAAGTTCCCATTCCAAATTCTTCGGCTCCCATCATAGCTGCCATTACAACATCTCTACCTGTTTTTAATCCTCCGTCAGTTCGAAGTGTAACCTGCTGCCTTAATTGATTTAGTGTTAGAATTTGATTTGCCTCTGTTAAACCCATCTCCCAAGGAATACCAGCATATTTTACACTAGTTTGTGGACTCGCTCCTGTACCTCCTGAATGACCTGATATTAAAATTACATCAGCTTTTGCTTTTGCAACTCCAGCTGCAATAGTTCCTATTCCAGTTGAAGCAACAAGTTTAACACCTACTCTCGCTTTAGGATTGATTTGTTTTAAATCGTAAATGAGTTGAGCTAAATCCTCTATAGAATAAATATCGTGATGAGGTGGAGGAGAAATTAATGTTACACCTTTTGTAGAGTGTCTTAATCTTGCAATATCTTTTGTGACTTTAAATCCTGGAAGCTGTCCACCTTCTCCTGGTTTAGCACCCTGAGCTATTTTAATTTCAATTTCACTACAGTTATTTAAATATTCTATCGTCACCCCAAATCTTGCAGAGGCAACTTGTTTAACTTTCGAATTTGCTGAGTCACCGTTTTCAAGTATTTTAAATCTTCTAGAGTCCTCACCTCCTTCACCACTACAAGAAGCCCCTTTAATTCTGTTCATTCCAATTGCTAAAGTTTCGTGTGCTTCTTCAGATAATGCACCATGAGACATGCTTCCACTTCCAAATCTTTTCATTATCTCTGTGACCGGTTCTACCTCGTCAATATTTACTGGATTATTTTTCTTCTTGAACTCTAGTAGATCTCTTAAATTTATTGGTGTTAAACTATGAATACCTGCTGAATATTTTTTATATTGTTCGTAAGATTTAACCCCCACAGCATGTTGTAAAAGATGTATGAGACTTCCTTGTAATTGATGGTCTTCACCAGATTTTCGATATTTATATAAACCACCAATCGGCAGAACTGTTACATTTTTTTGATAAGCTTTTTTGTGAAGTTCTTTTATTTTTTTTTCTATGCCTGATACCCCAATACCTGAAATTCTAGAAAACATTCCTGGAAAATAGTCTGCAACAATAGCTCTGCTTAAACCTACGGCTTCAAAATTACATCCACCTCTGTAGGAGCTTAATACAGAAATTCCCATTTTTGACATGATTTTTAACAAACCATTATTAATAGATTTTTTAAATCTATCTACACAAAGATTAAAATCTAACTTTCCAAATAATTTTTTCGTATATCTTTGGTAAATACTATCTATAGCAAGGTAAGGATTTATAGTTGTTGCCCCTACTCCAAGCAGAACAGCAAATGAATGGGTATCCATAGCTTCTGCAGTTTGAACATTTATTGATGAATAACCTCTTAATCCATGTTTTACTAAATTTGAATGGACGGCTCCTACCGCTAAAACCATTGGTACAATCGCTTTTTTTTCAGATATTTTTTGATCTGAAAGTATGAGGTGATTTATACCCTCTCTAACTGAAATTTCAGCTTCTGATCTTATTTCTTCCAACCTGTCTTTTAGAGATTTGTTTACATCAAATGTACAATCGATAATTTTTATTTTAGTGGAAAAATGGCTTTTAAATTTTTTAAATTCTGAATTTGTTAAAATAGGACTGTCTAAAACGTAAATATTTTCTTTTGTAAAATTGGCAAAGTCTAAAATGTTACCTAAATTTCCAAATCTTGTTTTGAGGCTCATAACTTTATTTTCTCTTAAGGAATCTATTGGTGGATTAGTTACTTGGCTGAAGTTTTGTCTAAAATAATGTGTAATCGGTCTATAATGATTTGATAATACAGCAACAGGTGTATCATCTCCCATTGAACCGGTAGCTTCTTTTGCTTCCTCAGCCATTGGATGAAGAATAAGCTCTAAATCCTCTATGCTGTATCCAGAAATAAATTGTCTTTGTCTTAGTTCCTCATTTTGAAAATTTGGGAACTCATTTTTTGAACCAAGTTTTTTATCAAAGTGCACAACTTGCTTATGAAACTTTGTAAAGTCTTTAGCTAAATAATCTTTTATATCCCTATCCTTAAAAATTTTACCTGCTTTTAGATCAACAGCTATTAGTTGACCAGGTCCTAGCCTTCCTTTTTCTATGATATTCTCTTCTGGAATAGAAACCATTCCTGTTTCAGAACCTGCAAATAATAAATTATCCGACGTAATAGAATATCTTAAAGGTCTTAATCCGTTTCTGTCTGTTGCTGCTATTGCCCATTTACTATCAGTTGCACAAATGGCAGCTGGTCCATCCCAAGGTTCGATGGTGCTGTTTAAAACATCAAAGAGTTGTTGATGAGCTTTTGGTAAAATTTTACTTCTCTTTGACCATGCGTCTGGCATCATCATTAATTTGATTAGTGGAACTGATTTTCCAGAGTGAATGAGTAATTCAAATACGTTATCTAAAGCTGCGGAGTCTGAATTACCGGGAGTTATTACAGGTTTTAAATCCTCTACATTTTTGAAGAGTTCACTCGACATATCCTGTTCATGGATTTTCATCCAATTTATATTTCCTTTTAAGGTATTAATTTCTCCATTATGAGCCAATGATCTGAAAGGTTGAGCTAATTTCCAACTAGGAAAGGTGTTTGTTGAGAATCTTTGGTGGAAAATCGAAAATCTAGAAACAAATCTTTTGTCTTTTAAATCGGGATAAAAGTCTGATAAGGCTTCAGCTAAAAACATGCCCTTATAAACAATCGATCTTGAACTCAAGGAACATATATAAAAATCGTTAATTTGCTCATTTCTAGTCTGTTTAAGAATTTTTTTTCTTACTACATAAAGTGATCTTTCTAATTCATTTCTATCTTTTTTCTTATTAGACTTAAAAATAATTTGAGTAATTTCTGGACGGTTTGAGTCAGCAGTTCTGCCTAAAACATCTGGATTTACTGGAACTTGTCTCCAACCATATATATAAAAATCGTTTTCTAATAAATTTCTTTCTAATAATGCTTTGCTACGTTCTTGAGATGAATAGTCTGTTCTTGGTAAAAAAATCATTCCAACACAAATATCACCTTCAGAATGTTTATGACCTGTATCTTCTATTTTTTCTAGAAAAAAATCTTTGGGAATTTCGAAGCTAATACCTGCTCCATCTCCGGATTTCCCATCGGCATCAACTGCTCCCCGGTGCCATACTGCTTTTAAAGCCTCAATACCATACTCAACAACTTTCCGACTTTTTTTGCCATCAAGAGAAGCTATTAAACCAACTCCGCATGCATCGTGCTCCATGTTTGTAGAATAAGAAAAGTTTTTTTGTAATATTTCTCTATTCTTTTTATATAACTTCATGCTGCTTCCGTTTTTTTTGCTACTTGTGAATTTAGATATTTCTCAATTTCTGTAGCTGCATCTCTGCCGTCTCTAATTGCCCAAACGACTAGCGAGGCCCCTCTTACTATATCTCCAGCTGCAAAGACTCCTGGCAAATTAGTTTGCATAGTTTTAAGGTCAATTTTTATAGTTCCCCATTTAGAGACAGATAAATCTTCAGAGCCAAAAAGCTTAGGTACATCTTCAGGATCGAAACCAAGTGCTTTAATTACAATGTCAGCATCAACTTTATATTCAGAATTTTTAATTGGAACAGGTTTTCTTCTTCCTGAGGAGTCTGCTTCACCTAATTCCATTTTTGTTACCTCAACAGCTTCTACATTATCTTTACCGATAAATCTGTTTGGGTTAGATAGCCAAAGAAAATCAATTCCCTCTTCAATGGCATTGCTTACTTCTCTTGCTGAACCAGGCATATTCTCCCTGTCTCTTCTATATAAACATTTTACTGATTTTGCTTTTTGTCTTATAGCCGTTCGCACACAATCCATTGCAGTATCACCACCACCTATAACAACAATATTTTTATTTTCTGCATTTAAAGTACCATCATCAAATAATTTGACTTTATCTCCTAAACCTTTTCGATTTGAAGCGGTAAGAAAATCCATCGCTGGAAAAATATTTTTCAGATTTTTTCCCTCTATATCAACATCTCTCGCTTTATATACGCCGGTAGCAATTAGTATTGCATCATGTTTTGATTTTAATTCTTCTAAAGTTGCGTCTCTTCCAACCTCAAAGTTATGTTTAAATTTTATCCCCGAGTCTTTTAAAAGTTTTGTTCTTCGTTCAACTACAAATTTTTCAAGTTTAAAGTTTGGAATTCCATATATTAGTAATCCACCAGGTCTGTCATATCGATCGTAAATTGTGATTTTGAACCCAGATTTTCTAAGCTGTTCAGCACATGCTAATCCTGCTGGACCAGCTCCAATAATTCCTATAGATTGATTTTTCTCTTTTTTTAATTTAATTGGTTTGACCCATCCTTTTTCCCAAGCTGTTTCTGTAATGTATTTTTCAACCGATCCTATAGTTACTGTTCCATGTCCAGACTGTTCTATTACGCAATTTCCTTCGCATAATCTATCTTGGGGGCAAATTCTTCCACAAACCTCAGGCATATTATTTGTGCTTTGAGATAGTTCATAAGCATCTTCTAATCTTCCCTCTGCGGTTAGCTTTAACCAATCTGGTATGTTGTTTTGAAGGGGACAATGAACTTGACAAAATGGAACACCACATTGCGAGCATCTACTTGATTGTTCTTTAGCCTTATTGCTAATAAATTCATCGTAGACTTCTTTAAAGTCATTCTTCCTGTTATCAGCAGATCTTTTAGGTGGTGATTGCTGACCTATTTTTACAAACTTTAACATTTTTTCTGACATGAAGGTTTTTTAGAATAAAAATTTAAGAAATTAAAGACTATTTAGGTAAGTTATGTTGTCCTTTAATTCAAAAAACCCAAGTTTTACTTGTTTTTTATATATGCATATCAGCTATGCGTAATTTTAATGAACTCTCTAGTTGAATTAAATATAAGGAAATACACAATAAATGGAAAACTTTATTCAAATTTTAATCCTATCTATAACACAGGGTATTACTGAATTTCTTCCAGTTAGCTCTTCGGCTCACCTAAATTTAATATCAAAATATTTTGGTATTCAAAATGAATTATTAATAAATGTTTATGCTCACATGGGTTCTTTACTTGCGGTAATATTTTTCTTTAAAGAGGATATTTTTAATTTTGGAAAGAATAAAAAATTATTTTATAAAATAATTTTGGCATCAATTCCATTGTTTGGATTTGGATTTTTAATTTTAAAGTATAACTTGATTGATACATTTAGATCTTTAGAGCTTATAGGTTGGATGACTATAATTTTTGGCATTCTTCTTTATATTTCAGATAAATTAAGCCCTGAAAATAGTATTAAAGATAAATTTACTTTTAAAAAGGCCATTCTAATTGGGTTTTTTCAAGTATTAGCTCTTATGCCTGGTGTAAGCAGATCTGGAATAATAATGACTGGGGCTAGATTTTTAAAATTTACTAGAGAAGATGCTGCCAAGATTTCATTTTTACTTTCAATTCCAGCGCTTGCAGGTAGCTCGGTATACGGTATTTATAAAATGTTTAATGAAGGAGACTTAATTATAAATATCAACTCATTTATGACGATAGGTTTATCTTTCATTTTCTCTTATCTAACAATCAAATACTTATTAATTTACTTAAAGAATTTTAGCTTTAATATCATTGTTGGATATAGATTAATACTTGGATCAATTATTCTAGCTACTGTTTATTTATAAAATCAAGGATAGTACAAATAGGATAGCTAAAACCACAATGAAAAAAACGAATACTGAATTTTGTAGTGACATAAAAAATCTCCTTATTTTGGAGGTCCCAGAAGGACTTGAACCCTCAACCTTCTCGTCCGTAGCGAGACGCTCTAATCCAATTGAGCTATGGGACCACATAGCAAAAATATCAAAGAAAACACCTTTAATAAAGCGATTTTATGGTTATTGCTATTCTTTGAATAAGAATATAATTGTAGAAAATTATGTCTAAAGAAAATGGAGTCGTCATAACATCTGCAGTTAGAACAGCAATTGGAGATTTAGGTGGGTCTTTAAAAAATGTTTCTGCTCATAAACTAGGTTCGACAGCTATTTCAAGCGCTATTGAAAAATCAAATATTAAAGCTTCAGATATAAACGAAATTATTATGGGCCAAGTTTTAACAGGTGGTGCTGGACAAAACCCTGCAAGACAAGCTGCTATGGATGCAGGTATTCCAAAAGAAACACCATCATATGTTGTTAATCAGGTTTGTGGCTCGGGTCTAAGATCTATTGCATCAGGATATCATTCAATTCTCTCAGGAAATTCAAATATTGTTTTAGCTGGAGGTCAAGAAAGTATGTCCCAATCACCTCATGTAGTTCATTTAAGAAACGGAAAAAAACTTGGGGACACTAGTTTGGTTGACTCAATGATAAAAGATGGATTATGGGATGCATTCAACGGATACCATATGGGTATAACAGCAGAAAACGTTGCGCAAAAATTTCAAGTTACAAGAAAAGATCAAGACAAATTTGCTTTTGACTCTCAAACAAAAGCTTTAAAAGCACAAAAAGAAAATAAGTTTGATGATGAAATTATTCCTTACACAATTCAACTTAAAAAAGGTACTGTAGTTTTCAAAAAGGATGAGCATCCTAGAGAAGGGATTTCAATGGAGGCACTACAAAGACTTAAAACTGCTTTTCAAAAAGAAGGAACAGTTACCGCTGGAAATGCCTCAGGTATAAATGACGGTGCTGCTGCAGTAGTTTTAATGTCAAAAAAAGAAGCTGAAAAAAAAGGTATCAAACCTTTAGCAGAAATTAAATCTTGGGCC
>CACGHX010000014.1 GCA_902573065.1 uncultured Pelagibacteraceae bacterium
TGAGCCCGCTATAGATAACGCGGGCTCATTGGATTTTTTACTATTAGCCGTCTATTTTCTTAATGATTTGTCTGGCTCTTTTTAGCACACCAGCACCATCAAGACCTTTGCCTTTCATTTCTGCTAACCAATCTTTTTCGATAGGTTTAAGTATTTTTTTATACTTAGCAATAACAGCTGGAGAAGCAACTGCAATCTCATGACCTGGAGTATTTGCAACAACTTCTTTCATTTTTTCATTTTGTCTATCAATTAAATTTGAAGCCCAACCACTAAAGGCATGACCACTAAACTTATCAATACATTTTTTTTGTACCGAATCTAAACTTTTGTATTTGTCTTTATTCATTATTAATCCAAAAGTAGCGTTAGTGATATTCACTTCTGTGTGATATTTCGTAACTTCAAATAATTTAAATGAACCTACAGCTGTATAAGGAAAAGGTGTTCCGTCTAAGACACCTTTGTTAAGAGCTTCGTAAGTACCAGGCGCTGGAACTTTTACTCCAGTAGCACCTAAAGTCTTAAGAATAGTTCCTGCGATTTTACTAGGAACTCTCATTTTTTTTCCTTTAAAGTCTGAAGGATCCATAACTTTAGTATTTTTCATATGAATTTGATAACCAGGATTTGAATGTAGCCCGATCAAATGAATTCCTGACATTTCTTTATCAAGATATCCTTCATCATAAAGCGTATTTAAAGCAGTTGATCCTGCTGCAGATGTTCTTGTTAAAAATGGAAGTTCTATTACTGAACTTAAAGGGAACTGACCTCCAATGTAACCTAAAACAGTCCATGAAATATCAGCAACACCTTTTGTAACTATATCGTATTGTTTAGGTGGGCTACCTAAAACTCCACCAGCATACATTTTTACATTCAGTTTACCATTTGCACACGTATTAACTTTTTCAGCCCACGCTCCTAGTATTTTACTAGCGATGAAGGCTTTTGGTGGTTCGAAAGTTGCCAATTTAAGTTCAGTAGCAGATGCTGAGCTAAATAAACTTAAAGAGAAAACTCCAAACAAAAAACCAATTAGTTTTTTCTTAATCATTTTTCCCCCAAATAAATTAATTTATTTTTAAAGCTTAGCTTTAATTTTAGATTTTTTCATCCTTAATTATGTTCGAAAGTATACCAATTTCGGAGATCTCTACCTCAACTTTGTCCCCATCTTTCATGAAAATAGGTGGTTTTCTCTTAAATCCTACTCCTCCAGGTGTTCCTGTTACTAGAACATCACCTGCTCTCCAAGGTATAGCCTTTGAGACGTAAGTAATTAAGCTAGGTATATCAAAAATTAATTGGCTCAACTTTGCACTTTGCATAACTGTTCCATTCAAACGAGTTTGGATTGATAATTTTGTGTAGTCCGGAATGTTCTCAGCTAAAATCATGTGAGGTCCAAAGCTTCCTGTTCTTTCAAAATTTTTACCCATTCCAAATTGTCTTGTATGTTGTTGCCACTCTCTAACAGTACATTCATTATAACAAGAATAACCCACTATATGTTTAAGAGCGTTTTCAGGTTTTATGTGTTTACCAGCATCACCCATTATTACAGCCATCTCACACTCGTAGTCTAAGCTTTCTGAAACTTTTGGTCTTTGAATTGGTTGTTTGTGTGCGGTTTGACTTTCAGGAACTCTTAAAAAGATTACAGGGTTTTGCTCTACAGTTCTTCCCGTTTCTTTAACGTGTTCACTATAATTAAGACCAACACAAACTATTTTTCCAGGATTTGGAATTACTGGCAGGTACTCGATTTCATCATGATTTATTTTTCCAGGATTTTTTTTTGAAAAATCTTTAGCCTCTTGTAATGATTTATTCGATATAAGCTCTTTTAAAGTCTGTGCTCCTTTTATTTTACCTGTTAGATCTGTGATATTATTTCCATCAGAAATACCAAATTTTGGCTGGCCTTTAAGCAAAAAAGAAACAAATTTCATAAATTATTATATGTGCCTTTATCTATTAATCTCTGCTAGGCTACAATATTCTTATGCAAATTAAAATAAATAAAATTTTTGACTATGCAGCAATAATATCCGGACTGATTTTATTCTCTTTAGCTATACTTACTTTTTGTGATGTTTTTGGAAGACGTTTTTTAAATTCACCCGTTGCAGGTACAATAGAAATTGTAGAATTTGGTATTGCATTAGTTGCATTTCTTGCAATGCCTCGAGCTTTTTTTTTAAATGATCATGTATCAGCTGATTTTATAAAAAACATTGCTATTTCTAAATTACAAACTTTTATTAAAATTTTCAGATTTATTTTGATGTTAATAATAATGTCATTTGTTGCATACGGTACCACAAAAGAAGCATTTGCTTTTTTTGAAAACAAGAGAGTTACAATTGATCTGGAATTAAGTTTTTATCCGTTCTATTTCGCAACAGCTATAGCAATGTGGTTAAGTGTTTTAGCAATAATACTTTGGTTTATTCAATCTATAACAGAGAGAAATAGTAAATGAGTTTTGATCCAATAGTAAACGGTGCTTTAGCTTTTTTAGCTGTTCTAATTTTAATGGCACTTAATATTCCAATTGGAATTTCAATGCTGATAGTAGGTTTCACTGGATTTGGTTTCATAGTTGGTTTTGAACAAGCTTTTTTTATTTTAGGAACAGCACCATATGAAGCTGTATCAAAATATAGTTTATCAGTTTTACCTTTCTTTGTTTTAATGGGTAATCTTGCAAATAGAGCAAACCTTTCTAGAAATCTTTATGACGCTGCATATGCAATAGTTGGTCACTATAAGGGTGGCCTTGCAATGTCAACTGTTGGTGCCTGTGCTGGATTTGGAATGATTTGTGGTTCTTCAATTGCAACTGCAGCAACAATGTCTCAAATGGCAGCCCCAGAAATGAGAAGACATGGTTACAGCGATGCGTTGATAAGTGGATCGATCGCATCTGGTGGGACTTTAGGAATAATAATCCCACCAAGTGTCATTTTGGTTATATATGCCTATCTAACAGAACAATCCGTTCAAAAACTTTTCTTCGCTGCATTAATACCAGGTTTAATAGCTGTTGTACTTTATATGGTTGCTATACGTGTTTATCTTTTAATTTATCCTGACCAAGGTGGTTACGGAAATAAAATGCCATTTAAAGAAAGAGTAGCTGCTTTATGGAAAGTTTTTCCAATATTTTTAATTTTTGCAATTATCATGGGTGGACTTTATTTAGGATTTTTTACCGCAACAGAGAGTGCTGCGGTAGGTGTGATACTTGTTTTAATTTTTATTTTTTTAAGACGACAATTAACTTTGGAAATGTTGAAAAATTCAGTCTGGGATACAATTAAAACTGTTGGTGCACTTTATCTTATAGTAGTAGGTGCTGCAGTATTTAATGTTTTGATAACTGTTACACAATTACCTTTTACCGTGGTTGATTTTATTAACGACTTACAATTAAGTCAGGTTGGAATAATTCTTGTTATTTGTGCAATATACTTAGTGCTTGGAACAGTAATGGATTCTCTTGCTATGTTATTTTTAACAATACCAGTTTTTTACCCTGTAATTGCTGATGCAGGAATAGATCCAATATGGTTTGGTATATTCGCTGTTATAGTTGTTGAATTTGGTTTAATTTCTCCACCAGTTGGAATGAATTTGTTTGTTATTAAAGGTGTAATGCAAAAAACTCCTCTTCAAACAATTTGGTTTGGAACACTTCCTTTTTTATTTACTGATATGATTAGACTTGCACTTATTATTGCATTTCCTGCAATATGTTTGTTTCTTCCAAGTTTAATGATGTCTTAGTGTTCGTGTTTCTCTATACCGTGTTGCTCTAATAAATCGTGCATTCTTTCGTGTTCTTTATAAGTTAAGCTATAAAAAACTGCAGCAGTCACAAATGATCCAAGTACAACACCTTGTATAAATCTAAAAATAGTTTTTCTATTCCTAGCTTTAGTTTCATCATTCATTTTTAAACCTCTTTTTCGTGACTCATAGAATTTATAAACCGCATATACTATCAAAATAATACTTATTGCCCACGAAATAGGATGATTTACTACAGCTATCATTGAGCCACCAAGTAAGGCAGCTATAAAACCACTAATCCAACAAATTGGGCACATAATTTATTTAACAAAAGTTCCGCTATGATAATCTTCAATAGCTTGCTGAATTTCAGCTTTTGTATTCATTACAAATGGTCCACCTCGGGCAATTTGTTCACCAATTGGTTTACCTGATATCAATAAAAACTTAGCTTTTGAAGTTGCTGAAACTTTTAACTCCTCGCCTTTATCTAATAAAATTAGTGTAGAGTCTTTTGTTTGTTTGTGTTCCTTTTCACCAATTTTGATTTCTCCTTCAATCAAATAAATGAGTGAATTATGTGTTTTAGGTAATTTAAATTTAAAATATTTATTTACATTTAATTCAACATCAAAATATATTGGTTCAACATTGTGTTTTTTAACTGGTCCTTCTGCTTTTTCAAATTTACCTGCAATAACTTTTACTTGTTTATCTTCATCTTTATGAATGCTCATTTTTTTTGAGTCTATATATATGTATTCTGGTTTATTCATTTTGTATTTAGCCGGCATATTTATCCAAAGTTGAAAACCATGTAGTCTTCCTTCTTTCATAGCGGGCATTTCTGAGTGGATTATTCCACTTCCTGTTTTCATCCATTGCACATCCCCTGCTGTCATTCGTCCTTTTCCACCAGTGCTATCTTTGTGTTCAAATTCACCAGCTAACATATATGTAACTGTTTCTATACCTCTGTGTGGGTGAGCGGGAAACCCAGCAACGTAGTCATCTTTATTTTCTGATCCAAATTCATCTAACATTAAAAAAGGATCAAAATAGTTTGGTTCAACACCAATACTTCTTTTTAATTTAACACCAGCACCGTCTGACGCAGGTATTGGATCAATAATTTTACTAATTTCTACTTTACTCATTATTACCAAACTCCAATCATTATATCGTCATCTTTTGTATAATCTCTATCCTTTAAAACAAACTCATCAGAAGCTGCAACTCTATTTTTTCTACTTACTAATTTTTTAAGTAATAACTCTTTCATCTCATTTCTTACTTTAGAATAATCTTTGGACTGACCTAAATCTTTAAATTCCTCTGGATCATTTTTTAAATTAAATAGCTGAGGTGGAAAACTTTTAAAATAAATATATTTCCATTCGTTATTTCTAATCATATATCCTCGTGCGTCTGAAGCTCCTAAGTTGAGTATCTTTCTAGCTTCATTAAACGAATAATCAATTTCACTAAATACCGCATCCTTCCAATTATCAATTTTATCAGCATTTATTAATGGTATTAAAGAATTACCTTCTAGTCTGTGTTTGCTTTCTTTACTTCCGACCGCATCTAGGAAAGTGGGTAAAAGATCAATTGCCTCGACAAAACGTTTTTCTTTTTTCCCTCTAGTTTTGTTAGCCACATCCCTTGGGTCATAAATAATCATTGGAACTTTTACTATTTGTTCATGAAATAATTCTTTATCTCCTAACCAATGGTCTCCAAGATAATCACCATGATCAGATGTAAAAATTATCATTGTGTCTTTCATATTTCCTTTTTTTTCAAGAAAATCAAAAAGTCTACCTAAATTATCATCAATTTGTTTAATTAGTCCCATATAACCTGACATAACCGTATTTCTAACCTCGTCTTTTGAAAAAGTTTTCGAGACTCTCGTTTCTACAAAAGCTTTATAAACTGGATTCATATTTTCTTTTTGTTTCTCATTTCTTTGAACTTGATTAAACTGATTTTGAGAAAACATGTTGTGATATGGGGCTGGGGCAATGTAAGGCCAATGTGGTTTGATATAGGATAAATGTAAAAACCAGGGCTTATCAGAACTGTCCTCTATGAACTCCATCGCTCTGTTGGTCATGAAAGCAGTTTCAGAATGTTTTTCTGAAATTCTTGCAGGTTTATTTGAGTTTCTTAATTTCCAGCCACTAAGTATTTCCCCGTTTTTACCTTCGGCAGAATTAGCCCAACTATCCCATGGATTATCTCCATCATATCCAAGTTTGTTAAGCCAATCATTATAAGATAATTTTTTTTTATATTTTTTAACATGATTGTTTGGATGAAGACCGTCGTCTCTTTCGTAAGGTTCAAAACCTGGTTCACTTACTATTAAACCAATTTCAGTATCTTTATTAATTCCTAAACGCGCCATGCCTTCTGTGTCAGGTTTCATATGTGTCTTGCCAACAATTCCTGTTCTAATTCCAGATTTTCTTAAATAGTCACCTATAGTTAATTCTCCTATTGGTAACGGAACTTGGTTCCATGTTGAGCCGTGACTAAAGACTGTTCTGCCAGTATAATAAGAAGCTCTTGATGGACCACAAACTGGTGATTGAACATAAGCAGATTCAAATAAGACACCTTTGTTTGCAAGTTTATCTATATTTTTTGTTTGAATGTGAGGGTGCCCATAACAAGATAGATAATCCCATCTAAGTTGATCTGCCATTATAAATAAAATATTCTTAATTTTATGCATATCTATTTTATTCCGTATCTTAAACTTTTATCAATTTTTTTACCCTCAAGTGTTTTGATCTCTACTTTTACATCTTTGTTTAATCTCATATCTTTATTATTTTTCCAGATTCCAGCAGCTAAATGTATAATTCCAATAGTTTCATTAGGTAAATATGGTTCAACAAAAGTATTCTTATTGGTATCGTATTTAGGTAATAAATGACTTGTTATCCAATTACATTTTAATGGTAGAAATTCTACGTCAACATTATCATGATAAACTGCAATATTTATTGCAAGACCTTCAGATCCAAAAACTTTACCCTTTGACAAAGTTTTTTCTAAATTTTTTTGCCATATACTCCAACATTTAGAATTTTTTTCCAAAGAAAAAACACCAATATTAATGTGAGGAGCAAAAGCTAATTTTCTAGAAATTTCATCATCAATTCCGGAAGCTTTCGCATGTTTATAATTTTGAGACTTAATTATTGCTACTTTTCCCAATAACCATTTGACTTTTGACATTATTCGATAACCTGGACCAATACTTTGGGTAATACCAAGTTTTCCATGTTCACAAGCCTTAAAATAAAGTTCAACAGCTGACCAAGAATTAACCCAAGCGTCACAATCTATCCAAAGATATTTTTCAAATTCTGGAAAATATTTTGGAATGAAAGCTCTTGATACCTGACTTTTTAACCATTCTTTTTTAAGAACTTTATATCCAGGAACTTTAATATCCCACTCAGCTTTTTTTACTGAATAAACTTTTTCTTTTAAAATTTTTACTTGCTGTTCAGTTAAACCTGCATCTAGAACACATATTGATATGTTTTTACTTTGATCATGTATTTTTATTGATTTAATCAATTCCTCTAATAATTCAAAATAATTTGAATCAGCCAGTGTTACGATTGCATTAGAATTCATTTTAATTATTTAATATCCATTCGTTAAATTTATCTTTATTTTTTTGAATATATAATGGAAGTTCACTCAAACTTGATATTTTTAGTTTTGATTTACTTCTGTCCTTAGCTTCCGATGAGTTTACAGTCAAATCATAGACTGGTTGTTTTTTTCTTATCATTTCACTTATTTCCCCAGGGCCAATTTTACTTTTTTCATACTCTGAATGGTGTAAATAAGACCTTAACTTTCTATCTATATCTTCAGGTGATTTTATATTTGTAAAATGCCAACCACCTTCTTCGACAAAAAAAACGTCATTATATTTTTTTTTTGAAAATAAAGTATCAATTCTCCATAAAGGATATTTTTTATCCTTTACTTCTCTTAACCATTGAGGAGATAAAAGATCCTTTTTCTTACAAGATTTAGATCCACACCAATTCATATTGTCTAAAAGCAAGTTAAATTTGTAGTAAAACATTTTCTGTTTGAATAAAATCAACTTATTCTTAATATTTTTGAAATTTATATTTTCTAAATTCGGTATTTCATCTAAATCAGATATTATTATCTGATCATTAGCATCAGCAGAAATTAAAAGATTGTTTATTGCATTACGTTGAGAATTTTCAAACCATACTGCATTCATAATAGTTTTATTCTCTTTTATATGGTCAGTATCATAAGAGTTAATAGTTTCAATTTCACTTGGTTTTTGATCAACTACGAAATATTTTATTTTATTCTTAAATTTTTTATATTTTTCAATATCAAATATTAACTCTCTTTTCTTTCCGCTATGTGAAAATGTACTTTCAACAATGATAAATTGATCAATAAATTTGTTTAAAATATTCAATCTAATATCTAACAACATCTCTTCGTCGTAAAACATAAAACAGTCGAATATTCTCATCTAACTTTTATTTTTTTATTTCTTGATATGACAATATAATTATTTTTATATCCACAATCTTTGTAGCCTTGTATTATTAAATTTAAATATCTTCTACTAGGTGGCGTTTGTATTGTTTTCTTTGGCATATAATAAAACATTACTTTTTTTCCTAGTAGTTTAAAATACTTCTTAATATAGGTGTTGGGAAAATCTTCATATACATCTAATTTTTTTTCATCACTTCTAGAAATTTGATAAATTGCTCCTAATACTGTACTTTTTTTTTGTTTTTGTATATCAGCCACTCCACCTCCAAGATAAAAGTTTCTGAAAACTAATTTATAATTTTTTAAACTATAACAACCAATGTATTTTGAATCCTTGCATCTTTTCTTCATTTGTTTTTGATTCAAATTACTTCCAAAAGCAAAATATAACATTAGATACCTTTAAAAATTTTTAATTTTTTTTTCTTTAAAAATTTAACAATAGTTTTGTGGCAAGATTGTAATCGAGTCTTGTTCGATGATCTAATAACTATTGAAACACCAATTTTACCTAGTCTAAAAAAAGGATAACTACCTATATCAACAAATTTTCTGTATTTTTTTTGCGCAGTTTCTAAACCGTTTGCAATATTACTTTCAATTGTTTGTGTAGATATGCTTAAACTATAAATCTTAGAGCCTGGAACTAAATATTTTTTTAAATTATCTACCATAGATTTTAATATTGATGGAACGCCTGGAAGACAAATAACATTTTTAATCATAAAACCTGGTGCTGCACTTGATGGATTATATATTAATTTTGAGCCAGTTGGCATTTTTGCCATCTTTTTTCTTGGGTCATTAAAGTTTTTGTGACCATAATATTTTAATAAAATATTATAAGCTTCTTTGTGATAAGTATATTTTTTTTTAAATGCCTTAGATATTGATTTTGCTGTAATATCATCATGGGTGGGGCCTATTCCACCTGTTGTTAAAACATAATTATTTTTTTTACTTAAGGATAAAACATTCGTTACTATTTTGCTTTCAATATCAGGAACAATTCTTACTTCATTTACTTTTATGCCCAAGTTATTATTCAACCATAAAGCTAAAAATGAAATATTTTGATCAATTGTTCTTCCAGATAAAATTTCATTACCAATAACTAATATGCCTGCAGTAATTTTTTTATTTCTTTTTTTCATATTTTGTTAATATTAAAAAATGGATTTTGAGAATGAATTAATACCAGGTGTTCTTATAAAAAGATATAAGCGATTTTTTGTTGATATTAAATTAAAAAATAAAACTGTAACAGCTCACTGTCCTAACCCTGGCTCAATGATTAAATTATTAGATAAAGGGAACCCGGTTTGGATAACAAAATCAAAAAATAAAGAAAGAAAATTAAAATACACTCTCCAAATTATTGAGGTTGATAATATTAAAATTTGTGTGAATACACATGTCACAAACAAAATAGTTCAAGAGTCTATTGATAAAGGGGTTATTAAAGAATTAAAAAGTTTTAAAATAATTAGACCTGAAAAAAAGTTTGGTAAAGATACTAGGTTTGATTTTTTTTTATATAATAATAAAACTGACAAAAAAGCATTTTTAGAGGTAAAGAGTGTATCATTACAGAGAAAAACAAAACATGCCGAATTCCCGGACTCTGTAACTAGCCGAGGAAAAAAACATTTAGAAAATTTGATTAGTGCTTATGAACAAGGGTATGAGAGCTACTTAATGTTTCTAATTCAAATAGAAAAATGTAAGTCATTTAGTATAGCTTCAGATATAGATCCAAAATATTATGAAGTTTTTAACAATGCGTTAAAAAAAAACGTTAATGTTCTTTGTTATGATTGTAAATTTTCAAACAAAGGAATAGAAATAAATAAAAAGATAGATTTATTGAATGAATGAAGAATTTTTAAAATCGTTCGATGGAACAAGAGAGGCAGGTGCTATCGCGTCTGGTACATTGGATGAATTGAATACCATTATAAAACCAGGTGTAACCACTGAGAAGATAGATAAAATATGTTATGAGTATATTAATGATCATGGTGCCTACTCTGCCCCATTATATTATAGAGGTTTTCCAAAATCATGTTGTACTTCTACGAATCATATTGTTTGTCATGGAATACCACAGGATAAAATTTTAAGAGATGGAGATATATTAAATGTAGATGTCACAGCAATTAAAAACGGTTGGCATGGTGATACAAGCAGAATGTATTTAGTTGGAGACGTTTCTGTGAAAGCAAAAAAATTAATTAAGGTTACTTATGAATCGATGTTAAAGGGTATAGAAATATTAAAAGAGGGATCATTTACTGGTGATATAGGTAATGCAATACAAACTCATGTTGAACAACAGGGTTTTTCAGTAGTGCGAGATTTTTGTGGTCATGGACTTGGTAGAAAATTTCATCAATCACCAAATATATTGCATTACGGAGAGGAGAAAACTGGTGAAAAATTAGTTGCTGGTATGTTATTTACTATTGAGCCAATGATCAATGAAGGTGATTACAATACTAAAGTATTAAGTGATGGGTGGACAGCAGTAACAAAAGATAAATTGTTATCTGCACAATTTGAACACACAGTTGGTATAACAAATAATGGTTATGAAATTTTTACTTTATCTAAAAAAGGCTTGGATCTTCCTGAAAGCTTAAAATGATTGAAAGATATTCTAGGGAAGAAATAAAAAAAATTTGGCAAGATCAAAACAGATATAAAATCTGGTTGGAGATTGAACTTGCTGCCGCTCAAGCGATGGAAAAATTTAAAATAATACCAAAAGGAGTTTATAAAAAAGTTAAATCAAAATCAAAAATTGATGTGAATAAAATTTTAAAAATTGAGGGTAAAGTGAGACATGATGTAATTGCTTTTTTAAGTTCAATAATGGAAAGATCAGGAAAAGAGGGAAGATTTTTACATAAGGGTATGACATCGTCTGATGTATTAGATACATGTTTTAATTTACAACTCAAACAATCAGGTGAAATAATTTTAAAAGGCATGGAGGATTTATTAAGGTCTATCAAAAAACAATCTATCAAGCATAAATTTACTCTATGTATTGGAAGAAGTCATGGTATACATGCTGAACCTACAACTTTTGGACTTAAACTTCTAACTTTTTACGCGGAATTTTCTAGAAACAAAAAAAGACTTCACCAAGCTATAGATGAAATATCAACCTGTGCAATTTCAGGAGCGGTTGGAACATTTGCTAACATTGATCCAAGAATAGAAAGATATGTTGCTAAAAAATTAAACCTGAGAATAGAACCTATCTCAACACAAATCATACCAAGAGATAGGCATGCTTATTTTTTTTCAATTTTAGGAATTATTGCAAGTTCAATAGAAAGATTTGCTGTTGAGATACGTAATTTACAAAGAACTGAAGTAGCTGAAGTATATGAATTTTTTAATAAAAAACAAATGGGATCATCAGCGATGCCACATAAAAAAAATCCTGTTCTAAGTGAAAATCTAACAGGTTTAGCAAGATTGATAAGAGCAACAGTAATTCCTGCAATGGAAAATGTTGCTTTGTGGCATGAAAGAGATATTTCGCACTCCAGTGTTGAAAGAAATATTGGACCAGATGCAACTGTAACTTTAGATTTTGCTATAAACAGAATGAATGAAATAGTTAAATCAATGAAAGTAAACAAATATAATATGAAAAAAAATTTAGATTTAACAAAAGGATTATTTTTTTCTCAAAGAGTATTGCTACATCTTACAGAAAAAGGCTTAAAAAGAGAGGTCGCTTACAGGATTGTTCAAAAATGTGCGTTAAGAGCTTTAGATAAAGATATATCTTTTTACGATAGTCTACTCGAAGACAAAAAAATTAGAGGCATAATAACTGTTAATAATTTAAATAATTTATTTGATTTTAGTTATCATAC
>CACGHX010000015.1 GCA_902573065.1 uncultured Pelagibacteraceae bacterium
TTCATTAAAGAACAATGAAATGGAGCACTAACAGGTAATAATATTGACTTTTTTTTATTATTTTTAATAATGTTGTTTATTTCCTCAATAACTTTTTTCTCTCCGCTTAAAATAATTTGACTATCTGAGTTATCATTAGCAATTTCACAAATTCCTTTATTTTTAGTTTGCTTAATATAATCTTCTATTTCATTCATCTTAAGTCCTAAAACTGCAAGCATTGCTCCTTTTCCTTCGGGTACCGCCTCTTGCATTGACTTTCCTCTTTCATATAAAAGATATAACGCGTCTTCAAAATTAAGAGAGCCAATAGAGACCAAGGCGCTGTATTCTCCTAATGAATGGCCACAAAAATATTTCACATCTTTAATTTCAATACCAAACTCTTCAATAATTATTTTGTAAATCGAGTAACTAACTAGCATAATTGCTGGCTGAGTATTTTTTGTGAGTTTTAATTCGCTATCTGGGCCATCTAATATAATTTTAGAGATTGAAAAATTTAATCTTTCATCTGCTTGTTTAAAAATTTTTTTAACTAACTCAAAATTTTTGTATAAATCACCACCCATTCCTACTGATTGTGAGCCTTGACCTGGAAACATTAGAGTTTTCATTTTAATCAAATATAAAGTTTTACTATTATTACTATTGTATAAACAAAATTTAAATAGTATAAGTCCGATCTTAAAAAACTTTTTTTATTAAAATATGGCATTTTATGAGCATACTATTGTTGGTAAACAAGATCTCTCTGATAAAGAGATGCAAAGCCTAATAGATAAATACTCCCAAATAATCGACAAATCAGGAAAAATATTAAAAACCGAAAAATGGGGATTGTTAAACTTAGCTAATAAAATTAAGAAGAATAAAAAGGGCAATTTTGTTCATTTTAAAATAGAAATTGAAGGTAAATTGGTAAAAGAAATTGAAAAACAATTATCAATAGACACTAATGTAATAAGATATTTGACAGTTAAATACGACAAAATTGATTTAAAAAATGAATTTTTTGGTATTAAAAAATAATTTTTATGAGACGAGATAAAAAAAATAAAAAAGGTAAAAAATTTGGAAGTCAAAATAGATTGACACTTTTTCAAAAACCTGAAATGAAATTTGGCAGAAGCTGTCCACTATCTCAAAAGAACTCTCCAATAGTTGACTATAAAAATATAAAATTGTTAAAAAGGTACACTTCTGATACTGGTAAAATACTTCCTTCACGTATTACGTCAGTAAGTCAATTTAAACAAAGACAGCTATCAACTGCTGTAAAAAGAGCAAAAATTTTAGGTCTTATATAAAATGGAGATAGTTTTACTAGAAAAAATAAGAAATTTAGGTGATGTTGGCCAAGTTGTAAACGTTAAAGATGGTTATGGAAGAAATTTTTTAATAAAATTTGGTAAGGCATTAAGAGCTGATAAAAAAAATATTGAATATGTTAATAGGAAAAGAAGCGAGATAAACAAGAAAAATATTGAGCAAAAGAGATTAGCTAAAGATGTTTACGAAAAAATAAAGAAAAAAACTATAAAATTTAATAAAGAAACAAAAGAAAATGGTGATCTATACGGAAACATTAAACCAAAAGAAATATCAAAGTATTTCTTAGATAACTTTAAAGAAACAATACACCCTTCGCAAATAGATATTAAAAAAGAAATAAATAAAATAGGTCAATATTCAATATCAATTAACCTGCATTCAGATTTGATAGTTGAATTACGAGTGACGGTTGAAAAAAATACTTCTAAAAAATAAAAATTCTCCACAGATCAAAAAAAGCGTTAATAACTTTTGTTTTAATAACATTGGTTTTTATGGGATAAATTCCTATTCCAATGGATAATTTAAAAATAAAAACATTGTCAAAAGAAATTAAATTACCTTCTAATATTGAGGCTGAGCAAGCATTAATAGGTTCGATTTTAGTAAATAATGATATTATTGATGAAATAGCAAGTATCATAAATAATAAAGAATTTTACGATCCATTGCATTCTAAAATTTATGAATTTGTAGAAAAATTGCATAACAAAGGGATGATTGCGAATCCAATTACATTAAAAAGTGCATTTGAAAATGAAAATAGTTTATCAGAAGTTGGAGGAACAGAATATTTGGTTAAACTTACTAGATTTTCATCTTCTGTCAGACAATGCATAGATTACGCTAAAATAATACACGAAAAATTTGTAAAGAGAGAACTCGTAAAAATTTCTGAAAATTTAACAGAAGAATCAATGGATGACTCGCTTGAAAAAAGTGGGGATGATATAATTCAAAATACAGAAAAATTATTATTTGATTTGGCTGAGAGGGGCACTTTTAGTCAATCCTTCTCACAATTCGGAAAAGCATTAGATCAAACTTTAGAAATGGCAACCAGTGCAATGAAAAATGACCAGGGTATAGTTGGTGTACCAACAGGCCTGATTGATCTTGACGAAAGGCTTGGTGGTCTACATAAATCTGATTTGGTAATTATAGCTGGAAGACCTTCGATGGGGAAAACAGCTTTAGCGACAAATATAGCTTTTCACGCTGCAAAAAAAAATTCTGATGAAAACAAAAAATCTGTTGTGGCATTTTTTTCATTAGAAATGTCATCCGAACAATTATCAACGAGAATAGTTTCTGAACAATCAAGAATTAAGTCTAATGATATAAGAAGAGGTAAAATAACAGAAGAGGAAATGAATAGATTAATTGAAACATCTAGAAATATTCATGAACTTCCAATGCTTATTGATGAAACCCCTGCGATTACAATTTCAACTCTCTCAAATAGAGCAAGAAGAATTAAAAGGTTGTTTGGTTTAGATTTAATTGTAGTTGACTACATACAATTAATGTCAGCAGGTTCGAGAAGGTATGATGGCAGAGTACAAGAAATTTCTGAGATTACCCAGGGTCTTAAAGCTTTAGCAAAAGAGCTGAATGTTCCGGTTTTGGCACTTTCTCAACTTTCAAGAGCTGCCGAGCAAAGAGACGATAAAAGGCCACAACTCTCTGATTTAAGAGAGTCAGGATCAATTGAGCAAGATGCAGATGTAGTAATGTTTGTTTATCGTGAAGAATACTATCTTGAAAGAAAAGAACCAAAATTAGGAAGTATCGAACACGCTGAATGGCAATCAAAAATGAATGAAATATTAGGTTCAGCAGACATTATGATCGGCAAACAAAGGCACGGACCAACTGGAAATGTTAAAGTTGAATTCGAGGCTATTTATACCAAGTTTAAAGACGCTAAAAAAAATTAATAAATATATAATTTTAAATTCTGTTCTTTTGAGTTATATCTCATAATAGTGATACTAAATAAATTATACAATAATCTAATTATCACAAAGCCAAAATTTACTTTATCAATCTTATTGATACTGCTTTTATCTTTTGGATACTACTCCAAAGATTTTCAGCTAGATGCATCTTCGGATACTTTGCTGCTCGAGAATGACCCGGATTTAAAATATCTACGAGAGGTTAATAGTAAATATGGAACTAAAGATTTCTTAGTTTTAACTTATAGTCATTTTCCAAATGATGATTATGATTTTAAATCCGATAATACTATTAAAAATATAGGATTATTAAAAAACTCCTTAGAAAATCTTGATTGGGTTGATAGTGTTATAACAATTTTAGATGTTCCACTACTAAAGAATAATGACGATCCACTATCAGAGAGAATTAGAAATTTTAAAACATTATCTAGTGCGGATGTAGATTTAGAGAAAGGTTTTGAAGAAATAATTGAAAGTCCAATTTATAAAAATTTTGTTATAAGTGAAGATGGACAAACAAGTGGAATATTAGTTTATATAAAGCCTGATAAAAAACTATCTGAATTTGTAAGGACCAAAAATGATTACTCGGAAAGAAAATCTAAAGGACAACTGGTTTCAAATGAGAAAAGTAAATATAAAGCATTTTTAAAAGATTATGATGCCTATAAAAAAATTTATAATAAAGAGAGTCATCAAAATATTAATGAGATAAGGAAAATTATTGAAAACCATCCTCCACCAGGAAAAGTTAAAAGAACTAAGTCAGATATTTACCCAATTATTCACTTAGGTGGAATTCCAATGATAGCAGATGACATGATGACCTTTGTTAAAAATGATATTGTAGTTTTTGGTGGTGGTGTATTTTTATTTATCGTTTTTACTTTATGGTTTGTTTTTAGAAATTTATTGTGGGTTTTTATACCTTTGCTAAGTTGTTTTTTTTCTGTTTTTATAATGATTGGCTTTTTAGGTTTGGTGGGATGGAAGGTAACAGTAATATCGTCAAATTTTATCGCTTTGATGTTAATTTTAACAATGGCAATGAATATTCATATGAGCGTAAGGTATTTGCAATATAGAAAAGACAATCCTGATGTTTTGAATGAAGATGCGCTACTTTGGACATCTCAAAAGATGTTTTGGCCAATTCTTTATACAGTGCTTACAACTATTTGTGCATTCTTATCGTTAATTTTCAGTGAGATTAAACCAATTATAGATTTTGGTTGGATGATGACAGTGGGATTGTTGGTTTCTATGCTTGTAACTTTCACATTATTACCAACTGTTTTAAATATTTTAGGAAAAAAAAATATGAATTTTAAAGATCAAAAAAAATCAAAGATAACCTCCTTTTTAGCTGAAGCGGCAAAAAATAACACAAAAATAATTTTTTCTTCTGCTTTTTTAGTAATAATAATAAGTATTATCGGAATTACTAAACTCGAAGTGGAGAATAGTTTTATAAACTACTTCAATAAAGAAACAGAAATTTACAAAGGTATGAAATTAATAGACAATAAACTAGGAGGAACTACACCTCTTAATATTATTATTAAATTTCCCAAAAAAGAGAAAGATGATGTTGAAGAAGATGATGATTGGGGTGAAGAAGAAAAAGATGATGCAAAATATTGGTTTACCAGGGATAAAATTGACAAAATAACAAAAGTTCATGATTATTTAGATAGTCTAGACTCAATTGGAAAAGTAATATCTTTTGCCTCTATAGTTAGAGTAGCAGAGGATTTAAATGATGGAAAAAAACTTCAGGGTCTTGAAATGGGTGTGTTATATACCAAGCTACCTGACTCAATTAAAAAAGAGGTAATTGATCCTTATATTTCAATAGAAAATAACGAGGCAAGAATCGGTTTAAGAATTTTAGACTCAAAAGAGGATCTTAGAAGGAATGAGTTAATTAAAAAAATTGATTATGATTTGAAGAATGAGTTGGGTTTAGACTCTAAAGAGTTTAAATTATCTGGCGTTTTAATATTATTTAATAATCTTTTGCAAAGTTTATTTAAATCACAAATATTAACCTTGGGTATAGTTATGGCTGGAATAACTTTAATGTTTTTAATTCTTTTTAGAAATATCACTCTTGCATTAATAGGAGTTGTTCCAAATTTTATGGCTGCCTTTTTAATTTTAGGAATTATTGGTCTCTTAGAAATACCTTTAGATATGATGACAATAACAATTGCAGCAATAACCATAGGTATCGCAGTAGATAATAGTATTCATTATATTTATAGATTTAAAGAAGAGTTTAAAAAACACAAAAACTATAATTTAACTCTTGATCAGTGCCATGATACTGTTGGTGTTGCAATATTAAATACTTCGATCACAATTGTATTTGGGTTTTCTATATTAGTTCTTTCAAACTTTATTCCTACAATTTACTTTGGTGTTTTCACCGGAATAGCTATGCTTTTGGCAATGCTTTCAGTTCTTACTCTTCTTCCTAGATTAATCCTAACTTTTAAACCTTTTGGAAATGTTTGAAGGCATAATATCTTTCATAAAAGAAAATGTAGTATTTTTTGATATTTTGTTTTTGATTTTTATTTTTTACTTTGCTTTTCAATGTTTTGCAAAAGGTTTTTTTCTAAGTCTTATGTCTTTTTTAAAATGGGTTCTGGCATTAATAGTAACAATAATTTTAGTGCCAAAGTTTGAGCCATATATTTCAGATTATATAAGTAATAAGTTTGTGTCTGGTATAGGTTTGGGTATATTTATATATATAATTTCACTTTTTTTATTGATTCTTATTGGAAAAACTTTAGGAAAACTTTTTGCTTACACTGGAGTAGGGTCTGTGGATAAATCATTTGGTTTCTTCTTTGGTATATTTAAAGGGTATGTTTTTGCAGTTTGTTTATTTGTAGTAGTAAATTGGTTTTATTCTTATGAAAAATGGGATATGTCATTAAATAAATCCCTTTCTTTTCCATTGGTAGAAAAAGGAAGTAAACTATTAATTGAGGAATTTCCAAGTGGTGATGATATTAAAGAAACAAAAGAAGAAATTGAAAAAATTTAAATCAAATCCAATTAGAGAAGAATGTGGTGTATTTGGTATACATAATTTTACTGATGCCTCCACAATAACCGCTTTAGGTTTGCATGCTTTACAGCACAGAGGTCAAGAAGGATGTGGAATTGTATCCTTTGATGGAATAAATTTTCACTCTGAAAAAAGACATGGTTTAGTTGGAGATAATTTTACAAATAAAGATATATTAAAAAAATTACCTGGAAAATCTGCTATAGGTCATAACCGTTATTCTACAACAGGTGAAACATCATTAAGAAATATTCAGCCCTTTTTTGCAGATATTTATGGTGGTGGTATAAGTGTAGCGCATAATGGAAATTTTACTAATGCTTTAAAATTAAGAGAAAAATTAGTAAGGGAGGGAGCAATTTTTAGAACTACTTCTGATACTGAAACCATAGTTCAATTAATTGCAAAATCAAAAAGGCAAAAAATGATTGATAAAGTTATTGATACACTTTTTCAAGTACAAGGAGGTTACGCGTTAGTTATGATGAGTGATAAAAAATTAATAGGTGCTCGTGACCCCTTAGGAATACGTCCGTTAGTTTTAGGAAAAATAAAAGACTCTTTCGTATTAGCTTCAGAGACATGTGCTTTTGATATAATTGGTGCAAAATTCATAAGGGAAATTGAAAATGGAGAAGTAGTTGTTATAGAGGATAATAGCTTAAAAAGCATAAAACCTTTCACTAAGAAAAAGGAAAGGCCATGCGTTTTCGAATATGTTTATTTTGCAAGACCTGATAGTTATCTGAAAGGGAAATGTGCCTATGAATATAGAAAGAATTTTGGTTACGAGCTTGCAAAAGAAAGTGATGATGTTGGGGACATTGTTGTTCCAGTTCCAGACTCAGGTGTTCCTGCTGCAATCGGATACAGTCAATATAAAAAAATAGGTTTCGAACTTGGTTTAATTAGAAACCATTATGTGGGAAGAACTTTTATTGAGCCCAAACAAAATATTAGAAGTTTTGGTGTAAAGTTAAAGTTAAGTTCTAATAAATCTTCAATTAAAAATAAATCTATAGTTCTTATTGATGATTCTATAGTGAGAGGTACTACGTGTTCGAAAATAGTTAAGATGCTATATGATGGAGGAGCTAAAGAGGTACACGTAAGAATATCCTCCCCTCCAATAAAATTTCCAGATTTTTATGGTATTGATATGCCTTCAAAAAAAGAGTTGTTAGCTGCAAATAAAAATTTAAAAGAAATGTGCAAACATATACAGGCCGACTCATTAAAATTTTTAAGTTTAGAAGGTCTATATAAAGCTATATTTAGTAAAAACAGAAATAATACGTATCCACAATTAACAGATCATTATTTTACTGGTGAATACCCTGTTGATTTAGTAGATGAGCAAAAAAATGATAAGGTTGCGCAACTATCTCTTTTAAGTGGTAAATCAAGTAATTAATATTAATTAAATTGTAATATTCTCATTTTATTATCTATAATTATAATTTTACTATCTATAACTATAGGCTTAGAAAAAAAAGCTTTGGCAGCTTTTGTAAAATTTAAAATTTTGCCATTTTGATAATCTAAAAAAATAAAATAACCTTTTTCAGTTGTTAAAAATATAGAGTTTGAGAGAATCAAAATAGATGTTATATCGCCAGTACTTTGATAATTTAATTTTTTTAATTTGTTAAAAATATTTCTTGACCATAAAACTTTTCCTGTCTTCCTATCTATGTTTAAGACAAAACCTTTCCTTGAGCTTAAGATAATATTATTATCTAGTAAGATCGGTAAAATATTACTTGGAACAGCAATCTCCCAATTTAAAAAGCCATTTATTGAATTCATTGAAAAAGTTGATAATGAACTACTTAAAACAATCTCATTGTTTTGGTTAACTGCTGCTGAGGAATAAAAAAGGTCAACTGGTTGATCAGTGTTAATTGCTGTTAAACTAAATAACCAATTAATATTTCGATTTTTATAATTAAGAGAATAAATCTCTCCAGCTGAGGTAATAAAATATACATTTTTTTTATTAGTATCTAAACTTATATTTGTTTTAATGTTGGTTTTTAAAAAAGACGGAAAAGTCTCTAGGTCTAATTTTTGTTTTCCATTTGTTTCTGAGATTATATAGAATTTGTTATCTTGGTTAAGTAAAAAAACATTGTCACCGTCTATTTTTATATTAGACTTAAATGGTACGCCATAATTTTTTGCCCAATTTATTTTTCCAGTTTTTTTATTTAAGCTATAAAGATATCCTAAATTATCAGATATTATTAAGTTGTTTTTTGAAATAGAAAGGTTGATTTCTTTGGGTGTTTTTTTGTACATGTTCTTGTAAAAATTATATTTCCAAATAATTTTATCTCTTTTAAAAGAATAACTAAAAATATTTCCAGTTGGATCATAAAAAAAGACAATGTTATTTTCTATTATAGGTTCGAAGTTTGTGTTTTTAATATTAAAATTATTTTTACCAAGTTTTTTTGTTTTGAATATTAAACTTTTTTTATTATTATAACTCAAATGTGGAACAAAATTATTACTTGAAAAATTTTGTTCAAGCCAGTTTTTATTTAATATAGGTTTATTTAAATAAATTTCTTTATTATTAATTGTCTCCTGATTAAAATTTTTTTTTGTGGAAAAAATTATTTTCGCGTCCTCTCTTTGCTTAGCTATTTTAACTTCTTCAGATAAATCATTCCAACTCCCAGCACCAAAAGAACACCCAAATAAAACTATATAGATTAAAGACCAATATAATTTTTTTTCATTTTTCATTATATTTTAGTCAATTTTTCCAGAAAATCCTGATGTAGGAATTTCCTGATTTTCAGAAAGTGTTGAATAATACTGTTTTGCTTTTTGTTGCTGACCATTTGAATTATAAAAATCACCTAAAAATCTTAAAGCATGGTTTTTCCATACAGAATTTGAATTAATTATTGGGTTTATTAGTCCTAAAATTTCTTGTTCCATAGAAATGTCAGATATGTAAATAGCTTTTTTTAATCTTAATAAATTTAAATCCTCTTCTTTAAAAGAATTATTATTAATAACTTCATCAAAATAATTAATAATTATCTCTTTATTATCAATTAATTTATTTTCAATAATTAAAAAAAGAGAAAGACTTGAATATGGTGAATTTTTTTCTAATACAATATTTGATAATATTTTTTCAGCTTCATTTTTTTTTCCTTTTTCGATTAAGATTTGTGCATTAATAAAACTATCAGATATTTTAGTTTCTTTTATTTTATTGCTACTGGATAACCAAATTATACCGGCAATAATTAAAATCAATATACCGAATATATATAAAAATATTTTTATATTTGATTTAAGGAAATTTAATAATGTATTTTGCGAATTCTCAGTTTCCATTTATCTATAAGAGTTTGAAATTTTAGGAAATTTTTTTTTAATTACTTCTGTTTTATATTTTTTAATAGCATTGCTAATAATTTTATTTAAATTTAAATATCGTTTAACAAATTTTGGATAAAATCCACTTAAACCAATTAAATCATCCACAACTAAAATTTGTCCGTTACAATGAAATGAAGAGCCAATACCAATAGTTGGGATCTTTAATTTTTTTGTTATTTTTTTTGCTAATTTAAAATTTATACATTCAAGGACAATTGCAAATGCTCCGGCTCTTTCAATTTTAATTGCTTCATGTAAAAGTTTTTTTTCATCGTTTAAATTGAAACCCTGAGGTGAAAACGATTTTTTATATTGTGGCGTATAACCTATATGACCCATAACATTTACACCTGACTTAACCAATTTTTGAAGTAAATCAAAATTTTTACCATTGCTCTCAAGTTTTACAGCATCACATTTAGTTTTTTTTAAAACCTTTTGAATATTTAGTTTAGCTTCTTTTAAATTTCTATAAGTATTAAAAGGCATATCAAAAACTAAAATGCTTTGTTTTACAGATTTGCTTACACTTACTCCATGATTAATCATAGTATCTAGATTTATTTCCTTAGTACTTTTCATTCCATAAAAAGCTGTAGCCAATGAATCTCCAACTAGAATTATGTCACAATATTTATCTAGTATTTTTGCTATAGGTTTTGAATAAGCTGTCAAACAAACAATCTTTCTCTTTAATTGATTTATTTTTTTAATTTTTTTTGACGAATTCATCGTAAGGTACTTTTTTAATTAGTTTCTAAACTTTTAAGTCTTGAAATTAATTCTACTTTTTTATCACAAATTTTATTACAGACCTTTTCAAATTTTTCTAACAATTCTTGAGACTTATCATAATCTGATTTTTTAATTCTTAAAAGTGTTAAAAGATATAAAGCCTCTTCATTTTTAGGGTTGAGTAAAATTACTGCATTTAAATTTTGTTCTTCAAGGTCATCATTGCTTTCTTTATTAAAAATTTTTGCTAAATATAAATACGAAAATTCACTTTTTGGATTAAAAACAATGTCTTGTTCAAATTTAAATTTTGAGTCTAGATATCTTTTTTGTTCAAAGAGCTTCACACCCTCTGTAAAAAAATTTTCTTTAGCGGTTACTATTGTTTGTAAGCAGATAAATAATGGAATTACTAGTAAAAAAAATTTTGTTATCTTCATAAACTATTAATATATTATGTACTTAATCCAGAACAAAGTATATATGTTTCTCTCGATTCATCTCTGCTAGAATTTGGCTTAAAAAAATTGATTTTTTTAAAGTTTTTTTTTGCTTTTAGTTTGATTTCATCAATTTCACTACCCATAAAAAACTTTGATACAACAATTCCATTTTTGCTTAATTTTTCTTTAGAAAAGTCTAATATATTGAGACATAATTGATTAGTTCTTAAGGAGTCTAAACTTTTATTCCCAGTAGTATTTGAAGCCATATCGGACAAAATTAAATCAATTTTAGATATAAAATAATTTTTTATAATTTTTTTCGTATCTTCTTTTAGAAAATCTCCTTGTATTAATTTTACTCCATCAATTTCTTGTATTTTTTTTATGTCTATACCTAATATTTTACCGTTATTTATTTTTTTTCTGATCACTTGACACCAACCGCCCGGGAAAGATCCAACGTCTAGAACATTAATACCGTTTTTAATAAATTTGAATTTGTTATTTAATTCAATTAATTTTAAAGCTGATCTAGATCTGTAGCCCTGTGACTTTGCTTGCTTAAAATAGTGGTCTTGGTAATTTTTGCTGTCCATTAAGTTACAATACGTCTTGTTGGTCTTCTTCTGCTTGGTCATTAACTACTGATTTAGATTTTTTGTTATAGTTAAGAATACCAACAGGGATGATTAACAAATAAATTAATAATCCTAATGAAAGTGTTTCAAAAGTAAATTGAATTATAGAGACAAAAAATAATCCAACTCCTAACAAAACAAATATTGTCATATTTCTTTTAATTAATATTTTTTTAAAAGAGTAAGTAGGAATTTTAGATATTAAAAGTAATGAAACTGCCACTACAAGATAAGGAGTAATTACTTTAATATTTATTAGGTTTGAAAAGTTTGATAGTTCAAATATAAGAGGTAATAATATTAAACAGCCGCCTGCTGGCGATGGTACACCCTGAAAAAAATTATTTTTCCATTCTTCTTTATCCTCATACTTGGTTAAATTAAACCTTGCTAATCTTAGAACACAACAGACTGAGTAAAATAAAACTATTAACCACCCAATTTTTCCAAATTTATTCAACTCCCAAAAATAAATTACAAATGCTGGTGCAATTCCAAAACTAACAAAATCTGTTAATGAGTCTAATTCTTTTCCAAAATTTGAAGTACCTTTTATTAATCTTGCAACTCTTCCATCTAAAC
>CACGHX010000016.1 GCA_902573065.1 uncultured Pelagibacteraceae bacterium
TAAAACTCTTCCTTCTTTCATAAGAATTATTTTATTTGCTTTGTTTATAGTTGATAATCTATGAGCAATAACCAATGTTGTTCTATTTTTTGTAAGATTAAAAATAGCATTTTGTACTTTTTCTTCAGACTCAGCGTCTAAGGACGAAGTTGCTTCATCAAGTAAGATTATTGGCGAATTTTTTAAAATTGCTCTTGCAATTGATATTCTTTGTTTTTGACCGCCGGAGAGTCTAACTGCATTTTCCCCTATTAAAGTTTTGTATTTATTCGGAAGCTTATCTATAAACTCATCCGCAGCTGCAAGTTTACAAGCTTCTTTAATCTCATTTTCAGTAGCATTTAATTTTGCGTACTTAATATTATTTTCAACACTATCATCAAAAAGTATAACATCTTGACTTACCAATGAAATTTTATCTCTTAAAGATCTAAGAGATACTTTATTAATTTGCTGACCATCTAATAATATTTTACCTCCCTGAGGTTCATAAAATCTTGGTATTAAATTTAATATTGTACTTTTACCAGCGCCGCTGTGACCAACTAAAGCAGTGATTTTTTCTCCTTCAATATCAATACTGATATTTCTTATCGCTTTATCTTTACCGGTACTATACTTAAAACTTACATCATCAAATTTTATGTATGATTTACTAATTTTAATTTCAGGTAAATTTTCATCGTCTTTAATTTGTATTTCTCTATCTATAATTTGAAAAACTCTATCTGCAGCTGCAGCACCTTGATACACAAGCATGTTTACTGTAGCTAAAGACCTAACTGGCTGGTATGCAAGCATCATTGCAGCTAAAAATGAAAAAAAATTATTTATGCCAATCTCACCTTGAGCAATCAATAGTCCTGCGTAATAAATAAAACCTGCAATCATAAAACCTGTTAAAGTTTCCATAATTGGAGCTGCTCTAATTTGAACTTTTCCAATTTTAATTTGTGTGTCCGTCAAATCTTGAATTGCATCAGAGCTTCTTTTTTTTTCAAATTCTTCTCGCTGGTAAACTTTTATTATTTTTGAACTTTTCAATATTTCTGAAATTAATGTAGTAAAATTTCCAGAAGAAATAACACTTTTAGTTGTGGCTTTGCCCATTCTTTTTCCTAAAGATTTAGCAACTATTGCTGCCAATGGCATCATGACTAAAGAAAATATTGCTAATTTCCAATTTTGGTAAAACATCAAACAAATCAAGGTTATAAGAGTTAAGCTATCCTTCATTATATTTAAAACACCAGTGCTTACCAATTCTTGAACCATTGCGACATCATACAAAAATGTCGATATATACTTTCCAGAATGTTTTGCTTCTATTGTTTGAGAGTCTGACAAAAGTATATTGTCTGTCATTTTATTTTGTAAACGCTGCTTTATTCTATTCCCAAGAACTATAACAATAGACCTTGCAAAATATAAAGAAATACCCTTACCTGCAAAAGCAAAAACTATAACAATTGGAATAAAAATCGCATAGGTTTTGTTTTGTTCGATAAAGATTTTTTTTACTGCAGGATCTAGTAACCACGCAATAGCTGAAGTTGACCCAGCAACAATTACTGAAAGTATTATAGCTAAAATTAATCTACTTATGTATTTTTTTATATACTCTCTATAAAGTCTCTTAACAATAATTATAACTTCGTTTAATTTCATTAGATGTTAAAATTTAAAAAGAAAAAACTTAGAAAAATCATCAACCCTGACCAATTATTAATTTTAAACGCTTTTAAACAATTTGAGGGTTTTTTTATTTTAAAAATTTTGATTTGATATATTAATGTCAATACAAAAAATCCTACAAAAATTAATGAATAATTGAAATTTAAATTAAACATAACCAACATAATCGCTACCGAACTTAATGAATAACAACTTATTACAAAAAAGTTTAGATTATTTTTAAATTTTATTGCTGTAGATTTTACCCCAATCACTTCGTCATCCGAAATATCTTGCACTCCGTAAATCGTGTCATATCCTAGTGTCCAAAATATGGCTCCTAAATAAAGAAGTATGGGCAAATATGTAATATCATTCATAATTGCGGCCCAAGCCATAATAATCCCCCAATTAAAAGTAAATCCCAAAAATAATTGAGGCCAATAAGTGAATCTTTTCATAAAAGGATAACTAAATGCAAATAACATGGAAAAAGCACCAAGTGCTATAGTTAAAAAATTAAATTGTATCAAAACCAAAAGTGCTAGTGCACATAAAATTAAAACATATATCCATGCTAAAGATTTATTCAATTTTCCAGAAGCGATTGGTCTATTTTTTGTTCTTTCGACCTTCCTATCTATCTTTTCATCTACGATATCATTTACAATACAACCGGCACTTCTCATCAAAAGTGATCCTAAAAAAAATAAAATTAAATAGTAAAAGAAAACATTAAAATTTTTATCAAAGTAAAAAGCTAATGATAATCCCCAAGAACAGGGCCAAAATAATAGTAGAAAACCAATTGGTTTATTGAGTCTTGTTACATAAATGAAATTTTGAATATGTTTTGACATTAATAGTTCTTGTAAATATCAAACACTAAATACATAATCAATCCGATTCGAAATGAATATAGATTATACTGTAACAGCATTAATGTTTCCGGCTATTCCACTTATAATGGCAGTTTACAGTAATAGATTCCATACTTTGAGTGCTCTGATCAGAAAACTTCACGACGAATACGTATTTGAAAAACACATCCCACCTGAATGGGAAAAACAACTTAAAAACTTAAGTCGAAGAATTAATTATCTAAAATTTTCAATTGGAGCTGCTGGTTTAGGTTTCTTATTTAATATGATGACTGTTCTAGGACTGTACCTTGATAAAATATTTGTAGCTAGATTGATATTTGCTAGTTGTTGTATATCAATGATTATATCAATAGTTCTATTCTTATTTGAAATTTTCCTGTCTACAAATGCGTTAAAATTACATTTGTCAGACATGAAATTTGATGGCAAATAAATAATATGAAAATTAATGCTATTCGGGCCTTTATAATTGCAGCAATAATAATTATCCTTTTGTATGCATTAGGATTGTTTTTACCGATTATAATGGTATCAAGTTAACTATGTTTTCAAAACCAATTATACTTTTAATTTTATTAGTCCTTCTACTAGTTTTTTACTTAGTTATTAGATTTGGTGCAGGTAAAAAGAAAGATATCGAGGAATCAAAAAACTTAACAAGGTACTTATTCGGAATACGGATTCTGATAATTCTTCTTGCTATAGTTGGTCTAGGTCTTTGGTTTTTTCTCTAAATTTTTGGAGTAAACTAATTTTCCAAATTTAATTTTTTCATTGTACGATTGATTAAAAGTTTTTAGTTGTGTTTCACTCATCCTTGACGTTAGTATTTTTAAATTTCCTTTTTTCCACTCATCTGTTGTTTCTGGATTTTTCCAAATCTTTTTCTCTTCATCAGTTCTAGCACATCCAAAACAAAAACCTGTTTTAGGATCACTTTTACATATACTTATACAAGGACTTATAAATTTCATAATTTAACTTGGTATTAATACGGCTGGACCCAAAATTTTTCTTGCCTCAAGATCTTCATGAGCTTTTTTTGCTTCAGATAGTTTGTATTCTTTAAAAATTTTAATTTTAATTTTACCGAATTTGATTTGTTCAAATAGAGCGCTAGTTCCTTCCTCAAGCGATGTTCTTCCTGCTCCATAATCAGCTAATCCTGGTCTTGTAAAAAATAAACTTTTATGAGCTATATATTTTTTTACATCTATTGGATCAAGAGCACCAGATGCGTTTCCAAAAGAAATCATCATACCCATCGGCTTAAGACAATTAATAGATTTTTCAAAAGTTTTTTTTCCAACGCCATCATAAACTACTCCGATACCTTTATTATTTGTAATCTCAAGAACTTTTTTATCAAAATCCTCTTTGTTATAGTTTATAACAAACTCGCATCCATTTTCTTTTGCAATATCAATTTTGCTGTCAGATCCTACAGTCCCAATAATTCTACACCCAATACTTTTTGCCCACTGACAAAAAACTTGACCAACTCCACCTGCAGCAGCATGAAATAAAATTAATTCCCCTGCTTTTGCTTTATAAGTTTTAAATAAAAGATAGTGTGAAGTTAAACCTTTTGTCATTATACTTGCTGCAACTTTCTCGTTTACCCCCTCCGGTATTTTTACTGCAATTTTTTCAGGAATAATTCTTTCTTCAGAGTAAGATCCTAAAGGCATTTGGGAATAAGTTACTCTATCACCCTTATTAAAATATTTTACTGCAGAGCCAACTTCTTGAACAACACCAGCTCCCTCCATCCCAATACCTGACGGCAGTTTTAATTTATAAAGTCCAGATCTGTGGTATGTATCAATAAAATTTAAACCAATAGCTAAATTTTTGATTTTAATTTCTTCAGGACCAGGCGAACCAACATTTACGTCCTTAAATTCTAAAACTTCTGGACCACCATGTTTGCTAATAATAATTGATTTTACCATCTTAACTTATATAAATTCTTCATGGCATCAAAAGCAAGACTTTTTTATCCAGACAAATTAAAAACAGGTACTATTTCTAGACTTTCTGAAAAACAATCTCATTATACTAAGAATGTAATGAGACTAAAAGCAGGAGACAAAATTTCACTTTTTAATTCTCAAGACGGGGAATGGGATATAAGAATTCTAGATCAGGGAAAAACTTTTACCGAATTTAAAGTTGAAAAATTATCAAGACCTATATCTAAAGAAAAAAATATTTGGTTAGCTTTTTCACCAATTAAAAAAATTCCTCAAGACTTAATGATTCAAAAAACTACAGAACTTGGAATTCAAAAATTTATTCCATTATTATGTGAAAGAAGTGTAGTCAGAGAAATTAATATAAAAAGAGCTGAGAAGATTATAACCGAAGCTTGTGAGCAATCTAATCGAATTACAGTGCCTAAAATTTTAGATATGCATAGACTTATTGATTTTATTAAAACTTTCCCCGATGAAGGAAAAATTATATTTTGTGATATTAATTCAAATTTAAAAGATTTTAAAAATCAATTATACAAAAAAACCCCAATTTGTATTTTGGTTGGACCAGAAGGTGATTTTTCAGAAGAAGAAAGGCAATTAATAATCAATAATAAAAATGTTACATCAATCACATTAGCTAAGAATATTTTACGTGCAGAGACAGCAGCGATTGCATCAACAACAATTTTAAATTACAACTTAGAAAACAACTAAATATCCAACAAATTTGAAGTGTTTTTAACCTTGCAAAAATGTCGCAAAACCTTATTAAACATGCATATAGTTTATATATATAGTAAATAGATATTAAATTATGAGTACAGCATACGCATTATTACTTGGTCTGGTTATCTTTTTAGGACTTTTTATTTATTTTGTTTTTTTCACAGTCTCTTTAAGACTGGAGAAAAATGAAAATGAAGCTGAAATTGCTGTAAAAAGAAAATCAGTACCGTTTAGATGGAAAGATTTGATTGACCCAAAAAATAAGAAGATTGGTTTAATTGATTTGGGAAATCATATTTTAATTGCAGGTGTAATACTAATAGGAATTTTTATTATTTCGAACGCATAAAATGATAGTAGCTCTAAGTATATTTTTAATAACCATCGGCTCAATAGCATTTCACTTTTGGTCTCCTTGGTGGTGGACTGAAGTTGCATCAAATTGGGGTAACATGGATGATACAATACTCTTAACTTTCTGGATAACTGGCGCAGTATTTGTAGCTATTTGTTTTTTCGTTGCTTATTGTGTTTGGAAGTTCAGTTATAAAAAAGAAAGAAGAGCAGAATATAAACCAGAGGACAAAAAATTAGAAAGTAGGCTAACATGGGCTACCGCAATTGGAGTTGCTGCTCTTTTGGCCCCTGGACTAGTTGTTTGGAATCAATATGTTACAGTTCCAGAAAATGCATACAAAGTAGAAGTATTCGCCTACCAATGGGGATGGAAATATAGACTTCCTGGAGAAGACGGTAAACTAGGAAAGACAGACATTAAATATATTAATGATGACAATCCTTTTGGATTAATAATAGAGGATCCGAATGGCAAAGATGATTTATTGGTAGATGCAGACGAGCTTCACGTGCTGAAGGATAGACCTGTAAAGTTTGAACTAAGAACTATTGATGTCTTGCACAATTTTTACGTTCCTCAATTTAGAGGAAAAATGGATATGGTTCCTGGAATTATAACTTATTATTGGTTGACTCCAACTAGAGTAGGGGATTTTGAAGTTTTGTGTGCTGAGTATTGTGGGACTGGACATTACGCTATGAGGGGAAGAGTTATCGTGGATGAAGAGAAAGACTATAAGAAATGGGAAGCAAAACAGGTAACTTTTGAGAAAATGTTAGCAAAAAGTAAAGAAAATGACAATTTGCAACTAGTAAAAAAGGAAAAATAATCTATAAAACGATAAATTAATATGTCAGACGAACAAGATCATAAACTAGAAGCTAAATCAGACTACGTAGCTGATGCCTCATCCGTATCAACGCCCGATATTGATTCGGTTCCAGATGCTGAATTGCCGGATCAAGAACTTTATCACTCACATAGTTGGTGGACTACGTATGTGTTTTCGCAGGACGCTAAGTACATTGGAATTCAGTACGCCTTAACAGCTATTGGAACAGGACTTCTTGGATTAGTTTTATCATGGTTAATGAGAATTCAATTGGCTTTTCCAGGACTTGGTTGGCTTGAACCATCTTCTTATTATCAGTTCGTTACAATGCATGGAATGATTATGGTCGTATATCTATTGACAGCATTGTTTCTAGGAGGTTTTGGAAATTTATTAATACCTTTAATGTGTGGAGCCAGAGATATGGCATTCCCATATGTAAACATGCTTAGCTACTGGGCATTTGTTGTTGCTGTTTTAGTTTTGCTAGCAAGCTTCTTTGTACCTGGAGGTCCCACCGGAGCAGGGTGGACTCTTTATCCTCCACAAGCAATTACAGCCGGAACACCTGGCTACAATGGTGGGATAATTTTAATGTTAATTTCACTAATATTATTTGTAGCTGGTTTTACAATGGGCGGGCTAAATTATATCATTACAGTTTTACAGTTAAGAGCAAGAGGTATGACACTTATGAGAATGCCTTTAACGATTTGGGGAATTTTTACAGCAACTGTACTTGCTATGTTTGCTTTTCCAGCACTTTTAGTTGGTTGTTTGATGATGACACTTGATAGCTTGCTTGGAACAAGTTTCTTCATGCCAGCTATGGTTTCATTAGGAGAAACTTTAACTCACGAGGGTGGAAGCCCAATACTTTTCCAGCACCTATTTTGGTTTTTTGGTCATCCAGAAGTTTACATTGTTGCATTACCTGCCTTTGGTATAGTTTCAGATTTACTATCCGTCCACTCAAGAAAAACTATTTTTGGTTATAGAATGATGGTTTGGGCAATTGTAGGAATTGGTGCATTAAGCTTTTTTGTTTGGGCTCACCACATGTATGTAAGCGGAATGAATCCATGGTTTGGTTTCTTCTTTGCAACAACAACATTAATAATTGCAGTTCCAACAGCGATAAAAGTTTATAACTGGATTTTAACTTTATGGAGAGGAAACATACAATTATCACTCCCAATGTTATTTTCACTTGGTTTCATAGTTACTTTCTTAAACGGAGGGTTAACTGGTTTATTTTTAGGAAACGTAACAGTTGACGTTCCTTTATCAGATACATACTTTGTTGTAGCTCATTTTCATATGGTCATGGGTATTGCTCCGATACTTGTCATCTTCGGAGCTATTTATCATTGGTACCCATTGATTACTGGCCGTATGATGGATGAAACTCTGGGTAAAATTCATTTTTGGATTACATTTTTAGGATCTTATGCAATTTATTTTCCAATGCATTACCAAGGTTTTGTTGGAGTTCCAAGAAGATACTTTGAAATTTACGATAGTCCATACATCGACACATCAACTTTACTTTTAAATAAATTTATTACTATTGCAGTGCTAATAGTAGGAGCTGCTCAGTTATTGTTTTTATATAACTTATTTGCAAGCGCCAGACTTGGAAAAAAATCTGAAAAAAATCCTTGGAAAGCAAACTCTTTAGAATGGCAAACTCCACAAATGCCTCCGGAACATGGTAACTGGGGCAAAGAACTTCCAAAAGTTTATAGATGGCCATACGACTTCAGTGTTCCTGGTGCAAAAGAGGATTATATTCCACAAAACCAACCTCCAAGTGAGATTATAGGAGCGAAAGTTGAGAAGACGTGAACAAGAAAAAATCTATTTTTCAATTACTAACTGAAAAACCTTGGGAAACGGATCAAATAGAAGCTGATAACGATCATCAAGGAAGAACAGTAAATATAACAAAACAAAAACTAGGTTTGAGAACAATAATGGCAGCAAGTACCGTTCTGTTTTCATTATTTATAGTTGCTTATTCTGATCGAATGCTTGTAAACGACTGGAGAAATATGCCAGAACCTTGGCTTCTTTGGTTTAATACAGGAATTTTAGTAATAAGCAGTATAGTTTTTCACCAGGCAACAAAATATGCTGAAAAAGAAATTTTTGATAAAACTAAGAACTGTTTATTTTTTATTGGCTTCCTAGCCTATTCTTTTTTAATCGGCCAACTGATTGTGTGGTATCAATTAATGGGCACTGGATATTATGCAACAAGTAATGTAGCAAATGCATTCTTCTATTTATTTACAACAATCCACGGCCTTCACATTATTGGAGGTATATATTTTTGGGGAAAAACTACCTCAAAATTCATTAAAAGAAGTCTTAAGAAAGAGGATATTAATAATTTAATTGATATTTGCGCAGTTTACTGGCATTTTTTATTAGTAGTTTGGTTAGTACTTTTTGGATTAATGTTATCAAGTTAAGGAAAACTAATTTATGTCAGACTCATCATTAGATAATTTACCTAAAGGTTGGAAAAGTGTTCCTAGTGATTTAGGTTCAGATCAAACTGCTTTCAAAGGCGTTCAATGGGGAAAAGCAATGATGTGGATATTCCTATTGAGCGATACTTTTATATTTAGTTGTTTTTTAATTTCTTACATGAAGGGAAGGGCATCAACTGTAGTTGATTGGCCGAACACCAGCCATGTTTTCTCATTAGATTTTATGGGAGTGCCAGTGCCTTTACTCTTAATTGCAATAATGACTTTTGTTCTTATCACTAGTAGTGGAACTATGGCTTTAGCAGTAAAGTATGGTTATGAAAAAAACAGAAAAATGTGTGGTCATCTTATTCTTGCTACAGCTATTGGTGGATTAATTTTTGTCGGGATGCAAGCTTTTGAGTGGTCTAAACTAATACACGAAGGTGTAAGACCATGGTCAAATCCATTTGGTGCTGGTCAATTTGGATCTTACTTTTTCATGATAACAGGTTTTCATGGTACCCATGTCTCGATAGGTGTAATATTTCTTTTTATTTTTGCTAGAAAAGTTTACAGAGGAGATTTTGATACAGGTAGACGTGGATTTTTCACAACAATGAAATCAGACTATGTTTCAATTGAAATATTGGGTCTATATTGGCATTTCGTGGATTTAGTTTGGGTTTTTATTTTCGCGTTCTTTTATCTTTGGTAAGGTTTTACAATGAATGAAAATACAGAAATAGATAAAAATAAAGATAAACCAGCACAAACACACAAGATTGGAATATATCTCTGGATATGGGGTCTTCTATTTGTTTTGAGTTTTTTTTCTTACATGGTTGACTGGTACCAATTTCAAGGAATGTTAAGATGGTCTTTAATATTATTTTTTATGTTCTTGAAAGCAGGTCTTATCATGGCTTTCTTTATGCATCTTTTTTGGGAACGATATACTCTTGTGAATGTATTACTATGGCCGATGACAGCAATTGCCTGCTTTGTTGGTTTGATGGTTGCTGAAGCTAAATACACATTTTTTTCAAGACTTATTTATTTTGTCTTGGGCGGATAATTAATAACAGGATCTCAATTGTTACATACTAACTCAAAAACTAGAGAATTTAAATTCGACAGCACTCACTATATTAAGGCTTTATTTGAATTAATGAAGCCCAGAGTAATGTCTCTTGCAATTTTCACATGTGTAGTTGGCTTTTTAATTGCACCATATAAAAGTGTAGATTACTTATATGCAATTTTATCAATTACAGCTGTTGCCCTTGGATCTGGCGCAGCAGGTTCGCTCAATTGTTGGTATGAAGCTGATGTTGATAAAGTTATGTCTAGGACTTGTTTAAGACCAATACCAACAGGAAGATTAACTAAAAAAGAAGCTTTAATTTTTGGGGTAATATCCTCTTTTGTTTCTGTGATGGCTTTATATTTTTTTTCAAACCTAATGGCTGCCTCTTTACTTGGATTGACGATTTTATTTTATGTTTTCGTTTATACAATTTGGCTTAAAAGAAAGACCCCACAAAATATTGTAATTGGAGGTGCAGCAGGCGCACTACCACCAGTAATTGGATGGGCAATAGCAACAGGGAGTGTTTCAATAGAACCTGTAATTTTATTCTTAATAATTTTCGTTTGGACGCCATCTCATTTTTGGGCCTTAAGTCTATTTAAATCTGAAGATTACAAAAAAGCCAATATACCTATGTTGCCTGTCACATCAGGAGTAGAAACTACTAAAAAAAATATTTTTGTATATTCAATATTATTATTTCCAGTGGCAATAGCTCCATACTATCTTGATTTCT
>CACGHX010000017.1 GCA_902573065.1 uncultured Pelagibacteraceae bacterium
ACATAAATCTTTTAAAAAATTTAAGTGTTTTTTATAAAACTAAAAAAGACCTAGATAAGTACTGCTCAAGAGAAGGTATCACACACCAAGGCATGGTTGCAGAAATTGAACATTTAGATAACGTCAACATTAAAGAATTTGTAAATGAAAATAAAAATAGAAATAATATCAACCTAGTAGCTTTAGATGATGTTACAGATCCTCGAAATATAGGTTCAATTATAAGAAGTGCAGCATCATTTAATATTGATGGAATTATTGTTAAAGAAAGATCTTATCCTAGCGACAGTAAATTGTTATACAAAAGTGCAAGTGGCTGCACTGAACTAATAAATATATTTCAAGTTTCTAATGTAAATACTACTTTAAAATATCTTAAATCAAAAAATTTTTGGGTAAGCGGGTTTGATTCTGAAGCTAAGAAAGACTTTACAAATCATAATTGGAAAGGAAACAATATACTTTTATTTGGATCCGAGGGATATGGACTAAATTATCAGATTAAAAAAAATTCAGATTTTCTATTTAGAATTAATATAAATGAGAAGGTTGATAGTCTAAATATATCTAATAGCGCGTCTGTTGTCTTTCATTATTTAAGTACTATTAAAGAAAAATCTTGATATATATTAAACTTTTATTTAATACTCCGAGCAGGCCCTCATAGCTCAATTGGTAGAGCAACTGATTTGTAATCAGTAGGTTCGCGGTTCGAGTCCGTGTGGGGGCACCAAGCTTATGAAAAGAAAAATAAGAAATTTTATTAGTTATCTAAAAACTAATTATAATTACCTAAAACATAAAGAAGTAAAACCAAGCCATCTTTTTTATGGTCAGATGCAACCAGCTAGAGCGGTTGAAATGTTGAGCACACTAAACGAACAGATTGAAAAATTCCAATCGCAATTTGGTGAGGAACAATTTGTGTTTGTTGAGATTGGAAGTTACTTAGGTGAAAGCCTAAAATTGTATGGAAATAATATTAATAAAAAATTAAAAAACTACTTAGTAATATCAATTGATCCCTATTCTCCAGACGCAATACATGAAGGAAATAAAATTGTTGATCTAATAAATACACCAAAAAAAATGAAAATATCTGTTCATCAATCAAAACCTTGGAGTTCACCAGCAGAAACTAAAAAAATAATTACAAAAATTTACCATTACTTTATAAACAATATATCTAATTATTCGTTTAAAGATAAACATATGCATTTAAGAATGAAATCAGAAAATGGTTTTTTCCTATTAAAAAAACTTAATATTAAAATTGATTTTTGTTATATTGATGGTTCTCATTATTACGAAGGTATAAAAAATGATTACAATAATTTTAACTCAATTTTAAGAAAAGATGAAAGTTATGAGGGTTGTATTTGTGGAGACGATTATGAGCTAGATCTTGATAAAATAAAAGATTATTTTGATTACTCAAAAGAACAATTTTTAGAATTTTTAATGAACAACAAAAATGTAGATTATATAGTTTTAAATACAAAAAATGGTGTGAATAAGAAAAATAGAATTGGATTCCATCCTGCTACGACACTTTTTTTTAGTGAAACCCAAGACACAATAATTAAATCTGAGTCAGGTTTTTGGAAAAAAGATAAGACTTAAGAACTATTTCTTTTTGTATTTTGTTGCTTCTTCAGATCCGCTCGTTGAACTTCCTTTGCTATAAGAATGTGCACCCATACCGGCTAATTTTCCATCCTTTACGATTAAGTAAGGATCTCTTATGGGTTTTTTTTCAAAAAAACATTCTAAAATTTCACGAACACCGGCAGCGTATCTAGCTTGAGCAGATAATGAAGTACCTGAAGTATGAGGTGTCATTCCGTGATTAGGCATAGACCTCCAAACATGGTCGTTAGGTGCAGGTTGAGGAAACCAAACATCTCCTGCATAACCACTCAGCTGCCCTGATTTAAGAGCTTTTGCAATCGCTTCTCTATTACAAATTTTCCCTCTAGCTGTGTTAACAATATAAGCACCCTTTTTCATTTTGCTTATGAGTTTTTCGTCAAATAAATTTTCTGTTTCTGGATGAAGTGGACAATTAATTGTTACAACGTCACAAACTTTAACTAAAGACTCAACTGAGTCATGAAAAGTAAGGTTTAATTCTTTCTCAACTGAATCTGGTAGTTTATGCCTATCAAAATAATGAAGATGAACGTCAAATGGCTTCATCTTTCTTAAAGCATCTAAACCAATACGTCCTGCTGCAACCGTTCCTACATGCATTCCCTCCACATCATAAGATCTTTTAACTGCATCAGCTATATTCCAACCTCCCTCGTTAACAATTCTGTGCTGATTATGATAATCTCTTACTAAAGATAAAATCATCATTACTATGTGTTCTGCTACTGATCTTGAATTACAGTATGTTACTTCGACAACATCAATTTTATTATCCATTGCAGATTGTAGGTCAACATGATCCGAGCCTATACCTGCGGTAATTGCCATTTTTAAATTTTTTGCTGACTTGATCCTCTCTTTAGTTAAATAATATGGCCAGAATGGTTGAGAAATTACAATGTCTGCATCGACTAATTCTTTGTCAGCCTTACAACCTTTTGCATCTTTATCAGAAGTAACTACTAGTTTGTGCCCTTTTGACTCTAAAAATTTTCTCAAACCTAATTCTCCTGAAACGCAGCCAAGCAGTTGACCAGGCTTGAAATCAATTGAGCTTGGTGACGGTAGTTTCATCCCATCTGGATATTTATCTAACTTTGGTAAAGCATTGACAGGATAACTTTTTGGCATACCTGTTTTAGGGTCATCGTATAAAATACAAAGTATTTTCATTAGTTAATTTAAACAGAAATTTAAATTTATTTAAAGCAATTTAAACCAAAATGGTCACAATATTTTGTTAGTTAATTTTTCTTTTTTGTTCAGACTTTATCTTTTTTAATAAACTTTCATTGGAGTTAAATAATAGTTTAATTTTAATTGCTTTATTTATTGATGCTTGTATTGAAACAATATTCCTTATCTCATTATTGTCAGCAACTGCAGCAACTGGTCTTTTTTTAGGGTCGAGATTGTGTATAAAAATATTTGTTTTATCTGAAACAATTTTGCCTTTCCATCTTCTTGGTCTAAAGGGACTGATAGGAGTTATAGCTAATTTTTTAGAGTTCAATGATAAAATAGGTCCATTGACTGAAAGATTATAGGCTGTACTACCTGCTGGAGTTGAAATTAAGATCCCATCTCCCACAAGCCTTTTAATTAAAATTTTTTTATTTATTTTTAATTGTAATAAAGATGTTTGTTTGCTTTGTCTAAATAAAGACAGTTCATTAACTGCTAAAAAAGAATTTTTTTTTCTTTTTTTATCGATTGTTTGAACTTGTAAAGGATATATTGTTGAAATTTTTGACCTATTAATTTTTTCACTAATTTTTTTAGTTGTATATCTATTCAACAAAAAACCCACAGAACCACAATTTATACCGTAAAATGGTTTTTTAAATTTATATAAATTTTTAATTGTTTTAAGCATAAATCCATCACCTCCACCTACTACGATTAAGTCAGATTTATTAAAAGGAAAGCTCCTGTATTTTTTTAAAAATATTCTTTTTAAATACTGTGACTTTTTACTTTTATCAAAAACAAAGCTAATTTTTTTCATATTTTTTTCTCGAAAATGGAAATTTGAATAAAAATATAATTGAACTTAATAATGTTAATATGAAAATGACAGGTAATAAAGTCTTATTTTTATACTTATTTGTAAAAAGAGATATAAATACCTGGGAAAAGAAAGTGAAGAATTTATTCTGTTTGAACCTTGTTAAAATATTTTTTTTAAAAAATGTATACTCATACCAATACGGAATATTTATGTAAGGTTTATCTCTATTTAGTGAAAGATTCTGTAAAAATACTTTAACTATTTTCATATAATTTTTATCTTCAAATTCTAAACACTTTTTTTTATACTTATCAGTTGCATAATCTAAATTTGAATTGTCAGAAATATATTTGTTTATTAAATCTAAACATTCTTTTTCATTGTTAAAGTATGGTAATTCATTATTTTTAAATATTAATTCAGCAGCAGGATTATGTTCAGAAATACAAAGTGTTCCGCTTAGGCCTGTAAAATATACTCTCCCTTTTATACAATAATGATATTTAAAGTTTGATAGCGGGTTATAATTGTATTTGGTATTATCTTGCTCGGTGAAGTTCAGTACAATTTTTGATTGATTAATTAACTTATTAAGTTTTTCGAATGTGTTTGAAATGTCGTCATGTGGGCCACATTCTAAAATTTTAATATTATTTTCTTTTAGGAATTTAATATATTTTTGTCTATTATTTTTCTGTCGTCCAAAAAATAAAACATCGTAAATCTTTTTTTCATTAAGCTCTTTAAATATATCCCCGTTAGACTCAACAGGTATCCAAAGTGCTTGATATCCTAGTTCTTGAAACTTAAAAACTGAAAGAGGACAACCCGATAATACGAAGTCGCATGCTGATGCGGTTATTCTATTTCTATCATGATACATCATGTCATCCCAAACTAGCATTCCTTTTTTGACGTTATTATTAATAGAGTTAATAAAATTTATATCCATAATTGAAAGGCCATCACCCTGAAATAAAACTATAGATATTTTTTCTTCTTTTAATATATTGTTAATTTTTTTGGAAATAGTGAAATTGTTATCTCTTAGATAATCAGAAATATATAATATCTTTGTATTGTAGATTAAAGAAAATTTTTTCTCAAAAAAAAAGGTGTTTGGAGTCTCTTGTTTTCTTTCGCTAAATAAAATTAAAATAGACTCTTTTATATTTGACATGGTTTATTAAAATTGGTGCCCTCGGACAGACTCGAACTGTCACTCCCTTGCGGGCAAGGATTTTAAGTCCTTTGTGTCTACCATTTCACCACGAGGGCTCTTCATTATTTTATTGTTATTGTTAATATATTAATACACAAGAGTTTTAAATAAGTAAAAAGGAATTAATTATCTCTCTAATTATAAGTCGTGTGCAAGATTTAAGAACCAACCTTATATAGCCTAACCATGTTAGTCATACCTGCTTTACCAAAAGGTAAACCTGCAGTTATAATTACAAAGTCATTCTTTTTAATAAATTTAAGTTTTTTTATAATTTCTTTAGAAATAGACATCATATCCTTCCATCCATTTGCATCTCTACTATTAATAGATTTTACTCCCCAAAGCATTGATACTTGTCTGCTCACATTTATGTTAGGTGAAATCGTAACTATTTTTGCAGCAGGACGCATTGCCGAAACAAGTTTTGCAGACTTACCAGAATTAGAAAACACTATTATAGCTTTAACATTTGGATTATAAGCAATATCCTTAACGGAGCGTAGAATAGATTTTACTGGATCTTTATTTGTAACAACAGAATTTTTAAAATCTTCTATGTGCTCTCTTTTATATTTTTCAGCAGATCTAATAGTTTGGGTCATAGTAGAAACAGCTTGAGTAGTAAATTTGCCGATAGCTGTCTCTGCTGACAACATTACTGTATCTGCACCTTGAAATATCGCAGTTGCAATATCATTTATTTCTGCCCGTGTTGCTGTAGTATTTTTAATCATGCTTTCTAACATTTGAGTAGCAACAATTACAGATTTTGAAAATTGAGAACTTTTTTTTATAAGACTTAATTGAACTTTTGGAACTTCACTATGGCCTATGTCAACTGCCAAATCTCCCCTAGCAATCATGATTGAATCTGTCGCTTGGATAATTTTTTCAATATTTTTAAGAGCATGTTTGTTTTCAATTTTTGAAATAATACCCATATCTTTCCTTATTAATCTTCTTGTTTCTTGTATCAGCTTTTCATTTTGTAGATAAGACAAAGCAACCCAATTACAACCAAGTTTAACTGCAGTCTTAATGTCTTTTTTGTCTTTTACTGTTAGTTTATTAAAAACAATATCTAAATTCGGAACATGAAAGCTCTTATTGCTTTTTAATATACAATTTTGACTCTGACATTTTGTAGTTACTGCATTGCCCTTTTTACTAATTACTGTGAATAAATATTTTCCATCATCAATTAAAATCTTATTACCTTTTTTTAATTTTTTGATTATCTTGGGATGGGGAAAATTTACTCTTTTTGAATTGCCAGGAATTTTTTTACCATCAAATATAAATCGTTGATTATATCTTATTTGCTGGTTCTCATTTTTAACTTTTCCTATTCTAAGTTTTACACCTTGAAGGTCGGCTATAAGAGATAATTTTTTTCCATTTTTTTTTTCAACTTTGCGAATTTTTGAAACTATCTTATTAATACCGCTAGTGTTATGACTAAAATTAATTCTAAATGCGTCTACACCGAGATCTACGAGCTTTTTTAACTTGTTTTCACTATATATTGCTGGACCTAAGGTGGCTATGATTTTTGCTTTTTTTTCCATTTAAAGATTTTTATGTTATAACACTTCTTCCTATAAAAAAAAATATTTAACAAAATTTAATTTTAATGAGCAGTAAAAAAATTGGAGTTTTAACTAGCGGTGGTGACTGTGGGGGTCTAAATGCAGCGATCAGATCAATATTTTATAGAGCAAAAAATAAATATAACATGGATGTATATGGAATTAGAGATGGCACAGCTGGATTAATTAAACGTCCAGTAGATGCAATACAATTAACATATAAAACTTTTGCAGGATATCTCTTAAGACAAGGTGGAACCTTTTTGGGATCAACAAATAAAGGAAACCCATTTAAAATTCCCACTGAGGATGGCAAACATGTCGATAAATCAAAAGAAATAATTGAAGGGTATCACTCAATGAAACTTGATGGTTTAATAATTATAGGTGGAGATGGAAGTATGCAAATCCTTAAAAAACTAGCAAAAGATGGTGATATGAAAATAGTAGCTATACCAAAAACAATTGATAATGACGTAGGAGCAACAGAAAGTTCAATTGGTTTTCACACTGCAGTAGATGTTGCAACACAAGCGCTAGACAATCTTCAATCTACCGCTGCTAGTCACAGAAGATCAATGATACTTGAGGTTATGGGTCGAGATACAGGACATATTGCGCTTAATGCAGGAATTGCAGGTGGAGCGGATATTATCTTAATTCCAGAAATTAAATATTCGATAGATGGAATAATCAAAAAACTTAATTCAATGAAAGAGCACGACATTCAACATTCATTAATAGTAGTTGCTGAGGCTGTTAAAAAAGAAGATGGGTCTCAAGTAGTCCACAAATATATTGACGGTGAACAAAGACTTGGTGGTATAGGAGACTACATTGCAAAAGAGCTTATGAAAAAAACAGACGTTGAATGTAGGGTTACGTCACTTGGCCATGTTCAAAGAGGAGCACCACCTATCGCAAGTGATAGGATACTAGCAAGCGCGTTTGGGGTTTATGCTGTGGATTTATTAAATCAAAAAAAATTTGATCGTATGGTTGCTTGGAAAGACAGAAGAGTTGTGGATGTTCCAATTGACGAAGGAATTAAAACTTATAAAAATGTCGAGAGAAAAGATTCTTTAGTAGAAACAGCTCTTTCATTAGGAGTCTACTTGGGAGATAACATATAATGAAGAATAAAAATTTATCAATCAGTGAATTTTTTTAAGCCAGATAATTTACCACGATTAATGGTTGCTCCCAACGGTGCAAGACCAATGAAAAAAGATCATGCAGCAGTTCCTATCACTATAAATGAAATTGTTAAAACAGGAGAGGCCTGTTTCAAAGCTGGAGCAGAGGCGATTCATTTCCATACAAGAAATAATAAAGGTGAACATGTTTTAGATAGCGGTTTATGTAAAGAAACTTTAAGTGAGCTTCAAAAAAAAATTCCAAAAATGCATTTACAAATTACAACTGAGGCTATTGGAAAATATTCTCCAGAAGATATGCGAAAGCTTGCTTACGACGTTTTACCTCCTGGTATTTCAATTGGTCTAAGAGAAATGATTCCATCGAGATCACCAAAAAAAGAAGATATAAAAATTTATGAAAAATTAATTGAAGCTGGTACTAAAATTCAACACATTTGTTACGAACCAGAAGATATAGATTTATTATCAAATCTTTTGACTCAATGTAAGATTTCTAAGAATGGTGTATGGTGCATGTTTGTAATAGGACATTACACCGGAAAAATAAGTAATCCCAAAAAAATTTCTTTGTTTACTCAAAAACTTAGCGAAAATGAATTTAATGCTGATTGGGCGGTATGTGCATTTGCAAAAGAGGAAATTTCATGTCTTAAAACTGCAATAAAACTTGGTGGTAAAATCAGAGTTGGTTTTGAAAATTCTTTTTTAATGCCAGATGGAAGTATTGCTCCAAATAATGAAACAAAAGTTAAAGCGGCAAATAATTTATTTGATTAAAGTCATTTGCTGACTTACATGTTTTAAGAATAAACCTATCAGGTCGAACAATAATCGCTTTTGCTTTATAATTTTTTAATAGATTGTTGAGGCCCTTAATATCTTTATCTGTAATTGACTGGATTTTTTTTAAAGAAACTTTTTTTGCTAATTTATATGATGTAAGTAATAAAGGTGATTTTGAGAATTTTTCATCTAATGTTTTGCCATTTTTCATTTTTAATTGTGGAAAAATTTTTCCTCTATTTTTGTCTTTATTACTTCCAAGACCAGTGCCTAATTTAGGCTTTATCGATTGCATGCTTTTTGTGCCGTCTGGTCCAGAAGAGATATTATCAGTAATATTCTCAGTCCCTACAGCATTTACAAATTCTCCCATTCTCATTGTTGTCTCGATATACTCTTTTGCGTTTGAAAATCTTTCTGTTTGATAGGTGTCTAGAAATTTTTCATCATGTTTATTATTAATGCACCAACTAATTTTCCAAGCTAGATTAGATGCATCTCTTATACCAGCACACATGCCTTGGCCCATAAATGGTGGCATTAAATGTGCAGCATCACCAGCAATAAAAATTCTGCCTTTTCTCCACTTGCTAGCTATTGCTGATTGAAAAATATAAATTGCTTTTCTTTCAAGATAAGCATCTTTTGGTTTAAGCCAAGGTTTAAGAAAATTCCAAATATATTGATCAGATAATATTTCATTTTCGTTTTCATTATCCTGAATAGCGAATTCCCACCTTCTCCTTTTACCAACATTTCTACAATAGGTAGCTGGTCTTTCCGAATTTGAGTATTGGATTGTTCTATCTGGTAATTTGTTTTTATTTTTCTTTAATATCAAATCAACTACTGCCCACTTTTGAGTGAAGCCTAAGTTATCTAAAACTGAACCCATTTGTTCTCTAGTTGTGGATCGTGCACCATCACATCCGACTACATATTTTGAGGAAACCTTTTGTATTTTATTTTTTCTTTTAAAATATAAATCAACAGAATTTTTATTGTTTTTAATTTTGATTACCTCAGTATTTTGCATCAGTTTAACTTTTTTAAAAGTTTTAAGTCGATAACGTAAATTTCTCTCTAAATCTGGTTGATGAAATCTATAACTTGGGTACCACCCATTTTCTGTTATTGATTTTGGTCGTGGCCAATCAAGTAATACCTTTCCTTCGGAATTCACAAATTTTGTTCCCTTGTTAATTATGGTGTTTTTTAAAAACTTCTTTGTGATCCCTATTGTTTGAAAAACCCTCATAATTTCATCATCAAAATGAACTGCTCTGGGTAAGGCGTATAAATTTTTTTCTCTTTCTAAGATTAGTATTGAAAAGCCGTTTAGGGCTAATAAATTTGCTAGTGTACCACCTGTTGGACCTAAGCCTACAATTATGACATCGTAATGTTTCATTAACTAAAATTAATTTTATTTTTTGTTATTTATTTTTGAATATAGCCAAGGGCAGTCAACTAACAATGGTGCCTGCTTCCCTTTTGCAGCAGTATCTAGTCTTTTATTTCTAAACTTCATCCTTTCATCGTCTGGAAGATAAAGTCTTTCGTGGCCCCAAAAACTTGGTCCTTCAAAAGTTTCATGTGATTTCCATGTGCTTGGGTCAATAATTCTTCCTCCCCATCCATTTTCTACAAAAAAACCGGAAGGTGTTATTGAGTAAAAAGATGTCATGTAATCATTTGTATGACGGCCCATTGTGTATGCAATGGCATTGTCTTTATATTGTACCAAATCATAACCTTGCCCAACATCATCGAGACTATTGTACTCAACCATAAAATGGTGAAAACCAATTTTTCCCGAACCAAATAAAGCTAAGCTGTGGTGACGACCATTAATGTGAAAAAAACATAATGAAATTGGTGTATTACTGTAATCGCTAATTTTGAAACCAAGAATATCCCTATAAAATGGAACTACTTTGTTAAAATCTTTAACATGCAGAACCACATGACCCATACCTAATGCGCCTGTTTTAAATCCAGAAATTGGTCTTGATGGTTTGAATGGTTCTGTGTCTTTCATTGGATTATAAACTAATTCGACTCTGTTACCTTGTGGATCATCAAAATGAATTAATTCTTGAACAAATCTTTTGTCTGAATAGGAAGAATTACCTAAAGTGACTTTTATATTTTTAGACTCTAACTTAGCCGCATAAGTTTGGAGATCCTCTTTTTTATCAACCTCAAAGCCCACGAAAGCTAAA
>CACGHX010000018.1 GCA_902573065.1 uncultured Pelagibacteraceae bacterium
TTAAAATTATAGATATATCCTCAATAATATTACTTTTATTCGATAAAAACTTAATAGCTGTTCTGTACGAACTATTGAATATTTTTAAGAATATATTTGGCATTTTTTCCGGATGTTTCTTTAAAACTCTGAGAAAAATTTCGTCTAAAAATCTATATTTTTTACCAATTTCAAAAACTTTTGTCATTTCTATATTTTCAATATTTTTACGGATATATTTTGAATGTTCTTGAATATTTAAAAAGGTATAACCTGTACTGAGTCTTGTCATCCCACCAGCAGTTCCAATATTAATTTTATTGTTTTCTTTTCTATTGATCGGATAAAAAAGTGGGATAGCGCCTTCCTCCCTATAATTAATTTTATAGTCTTTGATACCCAAATCATCTAAATAAACTTTTATTTGAGATTCATAATCTTTTAAAGAATCATTTTTTTTTGATAACCATGTACTTTCAATCATTGCTCTATTTTTACTAAAAGGCAAAACATAAAAGAAATGAACCCCATCTCTCTGTTCACACTTAAAATCCATTAAATTTACAGTACTCTCATTAAAACAATCTTCTACTGTTTCAATTTCTACACCATGAAAAAGTTGCCAAAGATTAGAATCATTATCTTCTTTTATAGTTGGCAAGCTGTTAAATATAAATGACTTGGTGGTATTTAGGTCATTTATATTTTTAAAAAACTTAATATTTTTATTTTTTTTTAACCTTGTATTTATTTTGTCATAAAAAAGTCCACTATCTATACTCTCATATGGAAATTGATCACATTTAATAACTTTTGTTTCTGAATTAGTTTTTATTGAAAACTGCTTCCAAGTATTTTTAATGCAATCATTAAAATTATGTTCATTTACTTTCCAAAATGACCAAGTTTTATCTCTCTTATACTCTTCTCTAGTTTCAACAATCGCAAGTGTTTTATCATTAAGTTTATTATGTATATCAAGCTCATAAGCCAAAGATAAGCCCGCACAACCACCGCCTATTATTACAAAATCATATTCTTTCATTTAAACCTATATCTTCACTAATTAAATTGTACTCCAATTCCTTTTCATATTTTTTTTTCTTTAAAAAAAAAAGTATTATTAAATCTTTTAATGAAAAAAGTGTTTGAATTACTTTTCCAAAGTTAGATACATAAATTTTTCCAGATTGTCGGTAATTTTGAATATCTTTTTTATCTAAAATTTTTTTTCCTATTTGTCTATAAACTCTTCTAGCAACTATTATCGAAAAACGACTATTCAGAGGTATATCTCTAATGCCCTCAAAAGAGCTGTCATAAAAAGAATCGGCTTTTAAAATTATATTTTTAATACTTTTAAAAATATCATTTGAACTTTTTATCAAATATACTCTATTTTTTTTTTCATCTTCAACAACATCTCTCGCAATATTTGTTAATTGCATTGCTATTCCTAAATCAATAGCTCTTTGTAATGACTCTTTTTTTTTTACACCAAATATTTTTGCCATCATTAAACCAACTGTTCCAGCAACTCTATAAGAATAAATTAACAACTCTTTTTCTGTTTCAATTCTTACTTCTTTTTTTAGATCAGAATTCACCCCATCAAATAAATCATCTACTATTTTTTTTGAAATATTTCTTTCACTCATTAAATTCCACATATTTTTTATCACACTGTCATTTTTATCCTTTTGCTCAAACTTTTTTCGAAATTCTTCAAGCTCTTTTTTTTTAATTTCCAAGTCTTTGTTTTGATCAGCAATATTATCTATTGTCCTACAAAAATCATATAAGACAGAACACTTATAATAGATTTTTTTTGGCAAAAAGAAACCAGACCAATTAAATGATTTTGCATAAATAGATAAATAATTTTTTGTAGTCATTATAAAATTTTATCCAAAACTTTAGCCGAAGAGATAACTCCTGGCATCCCAGCACCTGGATGTGTTCCAGCTCCAACAAAATATAAATTATCAAAGACTTCTGATTGATTGTGAAATCTGAAATAAGCTGATTGAGAAAATTTTGGCTGTATGGAAAATCCTGAACCATGCAGAGTTGCCAAATCTTTCTCGAAGTAATCTGGTGTAAGATAAAAATCGCTCACTACATTTTCTTTTATACCAGGTAAAACTGTTTTATCCATTTTATCTAAAACCAAGTTTTTAAATTTTTCACCCTCATTTAACCAATTAATATTTGATAAATTGTTTGGAACTGGAACTAATACATAAAAAGCATCCTGGTTGTTTGGTGCCATATTCGGGTCAGTCGCAGATGGTCGATGCAAATAATAGCTTATATCTTCGGATAAAACTTTCTTTTCAAAAATTTTCTCTAAGTGTTTTTCATAAGATTTTCCAAAATAAATCGTATGATGTGCTACATCATTATATTGTTTTTTTGATCCAAAATAATAAACAAAAAGTCCCATAGAATAGTCCATTCTTTTAATTTTCTGTTTAAATAAAAAATTATAATTTTTTTTAGATTTAATTAAATTTTTGTATACATTTGGTGGATCTGAATTACACACAACGTAATCACAATTAATAATATTAGATTTATTTATTTTTACGGCCTTGACATCTTTATTATCAGAAATTATTTCAGTTACTTCTGCATCTTTAATAATTTTTATACCTTCTTCTTTCATTAATTTTTCAAGAGCTTTTACGACACTTCCTGTACCACCCATTGAATAATGAATGCCCCACTTTTTTTCTAAAAAGAGTATAAGCGTATATATTGATGTAGTAGTAAAAGGATTTCCACCCACCAGAAGAGGGTGCATACTAAAAACTCTTCTTAATTTTTCATTTGATACATAATTTGAAACTAATCCATAAACAGACTGATAACTTTTTAAATTTAGCAAAGAGGGGATTTGTTTAAGCATGAAAGATAAATTATTAAAAGGTTTATCAGATAAGTCAGTAAAACCTTTATCGAAAATTTTCTCCGTAAACTTAACTAGTTTATTATATCCTTCATAGTCTTTCTCTGAAAATTTTTTAATTTCTTTCTCCATTGATTTTTCATTACCTGAATAATCAAAGGTATCACCATCACTAAAAACAAAACGGTACCATAAATCTAAAGGCACTATTTTTACGTAGTCAGATATTTTTTTATTATATAATGAAAATAACTCCTCTATTAAATAAGGAGCGGTTATAACAGTTGGACCACCATCATAAATAAAATTGCCCTTTTTAAAAACTCTGGCTCTTCCACCTAAATCAGGATGTTTCTCAACTAGAGTTACCTCGTAACCCTTTGCTCTTAATCTCAAAGCAGAGGCCAAACCACCAAATCCTGACCCGACAACAATTACTTTTTTTGTCATAGATTAGGATCTTACGCTAGATTGATTTGTTTTTTAAAATTTTTTTTGCCTCATCGACGCTTGAAATATAAATTTTTTCAAGCTTTTTCTTATCTACAGAATTTTTAATGATTTTTTCGAGTGCAATTATTGCTACTTCAACAGAATAATTTTTAATATCTTTCGTGGCCTGAAGTTTCATCTGTTTAATTTTATCTTCTGCCATTTTTTTTCTATTTTCAAAAATGCTATGGAATTGATCATTAACTTTAATTATATTTGTTTCAGACTCCTTTTGTGCATTTTTAATCATAAGATCAACTTCAACTTTAGATTTACTTAATTTAGCTTCGTATTCACTAAGAATATTTTTAGCTTCCTCTTTTAACTTTTCTGCCTCATCAATATCTTTTTTAATTTTATTAATACTTTCATCTAATGTCCCAAATACTTTTTGCGGAACTTTAAAATAAAATAAAACACCCAAAAATATAAAAAAAGAAATGGCAACCCAAAATGTAGCATCAAAGTTCATATTTAATTTCTTCTCTCCTTCATAACCTCTGAAACTGTAGCTTTAATACTGCTTTTGTTCAAATCTTCTTTAAAAATATCTTTTATAATATCTGACACAATTTCTTCTGAAATAATATTTATCTTTTTCAAAGAATTAATTTTAAATTTTTCTATTTCTTTTGTAGCACTTAAAGTTTCTTTTTGAATATCCTTTTCAATCTGATCTTTTTTTGATTGAATATCCTCATTAATTTTTTTTCTTCCCTCAGATATTAGCTTTTTTGCTTCTAGCTTAGCTTCATCAATAATTTTATTATACTCCTTTAATTTTTTATCTGCTTCTTCCTTAAGAGAATTTGCCTCGTTGATATCTTTTCTTATTTGACTCTCTCTTGCATCAATATTTCCTTTTATTTTAGGTACAAAAATCTTAGCTATTAAAAAATAAATTGCGGAAAAAATTAAAGTTAACCAAAATACTTGAGACGCCCAATATGTTGGGTCAAGCTGAGGCATGCCAGCCTCAGCTGCATATACATCTCTCAGAATAAACAACGATAAAGTTGTTAAACTTATAATTTTAATCATGCTTCTGTCTTTTTGCTAAAAGGCAAAAAGTATTATTAAAGCAACAACCAGCCCGAAAAGTCCAGTCGCTTCTGCTAAAGCAAATCCTAAAAGTAAGTTAGGAAATTGTTTTTGAGCGGCTGATGGGTTTCTCATAGCACCAGATAGATAATTTCCGAATATCAATCCAATACCAACACCAGCACCAGCTAAAGCAATTGCAGCTAATCCTGCGCCGATCATTTTTGCTGCTTCTAGTTCCATGGTTTCCTCCTTTTTTTATTGTTAGTGATGTAAATTTAATGCGTCATTTAAATAAATGCATGTTAAAATCGCAAATACGTAAGCTTGCAAAAACGCTACTAAAATTTCTAAACCGGTTAAAGCAACAGAAAAAGTAAGTGGAAGCCATCCGGCAACCAAACCAAGACTAATTACAAATCCCCCAAAAACCTTTAACATTGTATGACCAGCCATCATATTTGCAAATAATCTTACAGATAGACTTACTGGTCTACTTAAATAAGATATAATTTCAATTATCATTATTATTGGCAACAGAACCATAGGAACACCACTCGGTACGAAAATTTTAAGATACTTAAAACCATGTATTACAAAACCCAAAATAGTAACTCCAATGAAAATAAACATAGCAAAAGCTAGTGTAACAATAATGTGGCTAGTTACTGTAAAAGAGTAGGGTAGCATCCCCACCATGTTACAAAACAAGACAAAAATAAAAAGACTAAATATAAATGAAAAATAAGGCTTAGCTTTCTTTCCAGCAGTATCACTAATCATTTTGGAAATAAAATTGTATAACATTTCTGATATCAGCTGAAATTTTCCTGGAACAATTTTTCTATCTTTCGTCCCCAATAATAAAAAAAGAGATATAAAAATCCCACTTATAAGCATAAATAGGCTGGCATTAGTGAAAGAAAGGTCTATACCATTAATTTTTATCTCAGGTCCAATTTTGTAAACATTGAACTGATGCATCGGGTTTGTTGCCATATTTTATTCCTTGTTTTCCTGCATCTTTTTTGCTGCTTTTATAACATTGTAAATTCCAGCTGCAGAACCAAAAAGAAAAAACAATATTATTAACAAAGGTTTAGTACCAAACCAATTATCTAAAATAAACCCAATAATTGATCCCACTGCAACTGCGGCAACAAGTTCTGTACCAAGTTTAAATGCATTTCCTAGAAAAACACCTTTTTTTCTATCAGTTTTTATTTCGCTATTTTCTAATTTAGATTTTGCAATTTTTAGGCGAGTATCTAAATCATCAGACTTTTTCATTAATTCCTATGCAACTAATTCTTCTGCTCTCTCTAAGTTAACTGCCACCAACTTACTAATACCTTTTTCTGGCATAGTTACACCATAAAGTCTGTTCATTTTAGACATAGTCAAAGCATGGTGAGTAATTATAATGAACTTTGTTTTTGTGATTGTAGACAGTTCTTCCAAAAGAGAACAAAAACGGGTTACATTAGCATCATCTAATGGTGCATCTACCTCATCTAGGACACAAATAGGAGAGGGATTAGTTAAAAAAATTGCAAATACCAACGATAAAGCTGTTAACGCCTGTTCTCCACCAGATAATAAAGTAATTGATTGCAATCTTTTACCTGGAGGTGAAACTAACATTTCTAATCCAGCTTCAAGAGGGTCTTCGGAGTCGACTAGTTCAAGTTTAGCACTTCCTCCATTAAACAGTTTTACATATACCTCATTAAATTTTTTATTAATTTTTGAGAATGCATCTAAAAGTCTTTCACGCCCTTTTTGATTAAGTTCGTTTATACTTGATTTGAGTTTTATAATTGCAGATACTAAGTCAGCTCTATCATCCTCCATTTTTTTTATAGTAACTTTAAATTTCTCAGTTTCTAAGTCTGCTCTCAAATTTACAGAGCCTAATGCTTCTCGACTTTTTTTTAATTCTAAAAGATTGTTTTCCTGTTCATCAATTGAAGGTAATTTTTCTGGATCAGAGAAACCTGTTATTGAAAATAAATTATTAATATTTTCAATTTTAAGCTCCTTTTTGACAATATAAATTAAGTCCATTTTTCTTTGGTCAATACCTTCCACAGTAGCTTCAAATCTTGCTTTATTTTCTCTTAATACCGCAAATTTTTCTTGTAGAGATTTTAATTCCTCATTAATTGAATTGTATTTATTTTCAGCTGAACTTATTTCAACCTCAAGTTCCTCGCTTTGTTTTTTTGTATTTTCTAAATTTTGTAAATTTTGCCCTTTATTAATAGCTATTCTTTCTGGGTTTTTTTGATTTTCTTCTAATTCAATGTTTAACTTTTTTCTTCTGTCAGTTAATTCTAAAATCATTTTCTCTGAATTGAGTTTTAGATCTTTCCAATTCTCAAGTTCTTGGTCAATATTACTAATTCTTTCTTTTCTTTTTATAGAGTCACTTTTAATAGTTTCATTTTTTCCAAAATATATTGCGTACTCTTCCTGACTAGAAGTAATCATATTGACAAGTTTTTTAAGTTCCTCAAAGATTTCTTTGGAAAGCTTTCTATCAGTTTCAATGTATGTCCCAATCTCACTTATTAAATTATCCAATTTATTTTTTAAATCATTAAGTTTTCTACTTGATAAATCTAGATCTAGTTTCGATTTATTTTCAATTTCGAAAAGCTCTTTTTCTGTCTTTAAAAGTTCATTTTTTTCCTCTAACATACGTTTTTCGTTCAAAGAGGCATCTAATGAAATACTTTTTTCTCTTTCTAAGTCGGAGTCAATAGTTTTTAAATTATTTTGAATTTTTTTGTAAAGATCTTTGATCCTTTCTTCCTCTTTTTGTAAATTGGTGATTTCTAAATTAATTTTTTGTAGTTTAGAAAGATTTTCTATTTTTTTATCTTTTAAGGGCTGCAGTCTTTTATTTTCCTCTTGGAGTAAAGTATTTGCACTATCAATACTATTTTTTAAAGTGCTAATTTGAGTATTTATATTTGTAGACTGATCTTTTAACTGACCTTTCTCTTTTTCAATATTTTGAATTTTTAAATAATATAAAGCTGCTTCAGAGGACTTTATTTTTTCAGAAATTTCCCGATATTTTGTTGCCTCTTCAGCTTGTTTTTTTAAATTATCTAATAATTTTTCTTGTTGTCTTTTTAGCTCATCTGCTCTTTTTAAATTATTTTCTGCTGCATTTAGTCTGGTTTCTGCTTCGTGTCTTCTCATATGTATTCCTGAAATACCTGCAGCTTCTTCCAAAACAGATTTTCTTTCAGATGGTTTAGCAGTCACAATCATACCAATTCTTCCTTGGCTAATCATAGATGGCGAATGTGCACCAGTTGAAAGGTCAGCAAAAAAAGTTTGTGCATCTTTTGCCCTAACTTCTCTACCATTCATAAAATATTTTGAACCTTTGTCTCGCTCGATTTTCCTTTTTATTTGTATTTCATCTAGATCAACAAATTGACCTTGCCCTTCTTTCTTTGAATTATCAATTGTGATAGAAACTTCCGAAATATTTTTTTGAGGTCGGTTTGATGTACCAGAGAAAATGACATCCTCCATACCTGATCCCCGCATACTTTTTGCTGATGTTTCTCCCATACACCACCTGAGTGCTTCTACAATATTTGATTTTCCACAACCGTTAGGTCCAACAATTCCAGTAAGACCTTCCTCTATGTAGAAATTAGTTTTATCAAAAAACGATTTAAATCCTGATAGTTCCAGCTTTTTAAATTGCATAGTTTAAAGAAATTTTAAAATTTCTTTTTTAAAATCCTCATAATTATGTTGTCCATTATATTTTTTTTCATTGATAAAAATTGTAGGTGTTGCCTCGATTGAATATTTTTTACTTGCATTTATTCTTTCATTTAAAATCTCATCTTCTAAATCTTGATCATTTAAACATCTCTTGTTTTTATCATTATTCAGTCCGTAATTATTAGTAATTTTAAAGATTTTCTGGTTAATGCTGTTAATATCTGAACCACCCGCCCAACTACCTTGATTTTTGTAAAGCTCATTTAATAATTTTAATTTCTTTTCATCATTTTCAACGCAGCCTAGAACCTTTTCAGCATTTAATGCTGCTAAATCCAGAGGAAAGGCATGATGCTCATATTTAACTTTATTGCTATCTACAAAATCTATCTTTAATTTTTGAAAAATTTTTATATGAAAATTTGCACAGTGTGGACATGTTAAAGATGAAAAAACCTTTACAGTCACTTTTGCATTTTCATTCCCAACGGATAAAACCGCTCTGCTTTCGCTACTATTTGAATTAAAATTAAATAATAAAAAAAATGTAACTAAAAAGAATATTATGAAGTCCAGTCTTATTGATTTTTTTTCCTACATTTAAGAATAAGTTAATTTTTGCAAAAGATTTGAATTTTTTTTTTAACATTAGAGATAATTAAATTTTTTCTAATCCAAATAGTAACTTATTTTTTACTTTTTCTCTAAGCTCATCTTCTGTATCTTCTAAGGACAAAACATACTCCCAGTAATACCTTGCTTGAATTTTTTCATCTATCATCCACAAACAATCTGCAAAATGATCATTCACTATTGGATCATTAGGCATTATCTGTATTGCTCTTTCTAAATAAAATTTTGCCTCTGAGAAATTTTTAAGTTTGTATTGGGCCCAACCTAAAGAATCAGTTATGTAACCATCGTTTTTTTTTAAATTATCTGCTTTTTCTAACATTGAGAGTGCTTTTTCTGTTTTTCTATTTTGCTCTATCCAAGTATAGGCTAAATAATTTAATGTGTAAGCTTGGTTAGGATCAATTTCTAAAGATAAAAGTAAATCCTTTTCTGCTAATGTCCATTCTCCATTTCTTTCATAAGCCGTTCCTCTTCTATCCAAAACTTTTGGGTACATTTCATGCTCCTTATTAATTTCTTTAAGTATCTCAGAGTAAAGCGTTATAGACTCACTAAATTTATCATGACCTCTTAAAAAATTTGCATAATCAAAAGTTCTGTATAG
>CACGHX010000019.1 GCA_902573065.1 uncultured Pelagibacteraceae bacterium
AGATGCTTATAAAACCCTTGTTGTTAAATACTTTTTAAGTTATTGGGTATCCCTTAATGACGTTTGGAGGGGTACCAAAGCGGTCAAATGGGGCGGGCTGTAAACCCGTTGACTTCGGTCTTCGAAAGTTCGAATCTTTCCCCCTCCACCAAACTTAACAAGTGTTTTATAACGCGAGTGCAAAATAGTTTGGATTGTGCGGGTGTCGTATAATGGTAATACCTCAGATTTCCAATCTGATGCTAGGAGTTCGATTCTCCTCATCCGCTCCAAATAAAGTTAAAAATATATAGAAGAGGAAAAAATGGCGGACAAGAAAAAATTTGAGAGAAGTAAACCTCATTGTAACATTGGTACAATAGGGCACGTAGATCATGGTAAAACAACTTTAACAGCAGCTATAACTAAAGTATTAGCTGAAAAGGGTGGAGCAGAATTTATTGCATATGATCAAATTGATAAAGCACCGGAAGAAAAAGAAAGAGGGATTACAATTTCAACTGCTCATGTTGAATATGAAACAGACAAAAGACATTACGCACATGTAGATTGTCCTGGTCACGCTGACTACGTAAAAAACATGATCACTGGCGCTGCTCAAATGGATGGAGCAATTTTAGTTGTTAACGCAGCCGACGGCCCAATGCCCCAAACACGAGAACATATTCTTCTCGCAAGGCAAGTTGGTGTCCCAGCCATTGTAGTTTTCTTAAACAAAATTGATCAAGTAAAGGATAAAGAGTTAGTAGAACTTGTAGAAACAGAGATAAGAGAACTTCTTACCTCTTATAAATTTCCTGGAGATAAAATTCCAATCATCAAAGGTTCTGCATTAAACGCCGTTGAAGGAAAAGATGAAGCAACAGGAAAAAATGCAATTATGGAACTTATGAAAGCTGTTGATGATACAATTCCACAACCAGAAAGACCAAAAGATAAACCTTTCTTAATGCCAGTAGAAGATGTTTTCTCGATTTCAGGACGAGGTACAGTTGCTACAGGTAGAGTTGAACAAGGTGTTGTTAAAACTGGTGAAGAGCTAGAAATAGTTGGTATTAAAGAAACCAAAAAGACAGTTATAACCGGAGTGGAAATGTTTAGAAAAATTTTAGACACAGGTGAAGCCGGTGATAACATTGGTGCACTTTTAAGAGGTGTTGAAAGAACTGACATTGAAAGAGGTCAAGTTTTAGCAAAACCTGGGTCTGTAACGCCACATACTGAGTTCGAAGCTCAAGCTTATGTTTTGAAAAAAGAAGAGGGGGGACGACATACTCCATTTTTTACAAAATATAGACCTCAATTTTACTTTAGAACTACTGATGTTACAGGTGAAGTTACATTACCATCTGGAACGGAAATGATTATGCCGGGAGATGACGCTAAGTTTAATGTTAAGCTTATAACCCCGATAGCTATGAGTGAAAAACTAAATTTTGCTATTCGAGAAGGCGGAAAAACAGTTGGGGCTGGGGTGGTAACCAAAATTATTAAGTAGGCTACTAGGAGTGTAGCTCAATTGGTAGAGCGCCGGTCTCCAAAACCGGAGGTTGGGGGTTCGATTCCCTCCGCTCCTGCCAAAGAGACTGAAGAATTTTATGAGAAATCCACTAAGATTTTTACAAGAAGTTAAACAAGAGGCTTTTAAGATAACTTGGCCTACTAAAAAAGACACAGTAACAGGTGCCCTAATGGTATTTGGTCTTGCAACTTTGGCAGCAGTTTTCTTTTTATTGCTGGATCAAGTTTTAAGATTTTTTTTAAATCTAATTTTAACTATAAATTTTTAAATGAATTGGTATATCGTGCAAGCATATTCTGGTTTTGAAAATAAAGTGGCTGATAGTATTAAAGACATTATGTCTAAAAACTCATTAGAAAATAATTTAGGCGAAATACTTGTTCCAACACAAAAGGTTGTAGAGGTAAAAAAAGGAAAAAGAACTCAAAAAGAAAAGAAATACTTTCCTGGATATGTCCTTGTTAAATTAGATTTAGACAAAAATATTTACCATAAAATCAAAAATATACAAAAAGTAAGCGGCTTTCTTGGACCAGAGGGAAGCCCAGTACCTGTTTCTGAAAGTGAAATAAAAAAAATAATGGGTCAAATAGATGAAACAGAAACTAATCCAACAGCTGGTATTACATTCGAAATTGGAGAAAAGGTTAAAGTGTCAGACGGACCTTTCGCTTCATTTACAGGTTTAATAGAAGAAATAGATGAAGAAAAATTAAGGTTAAAAGTATCAGTTTCTATTTTTGGTAGACCTACACCTGTGGATCTTGAATTTAATCAAGTGGAGAAAATATAAATGCCTAAAGAAATTGCAGGATACGTAAAACTTCAAATTAAAGGTGGTCAGGCTAATCCAGCTCCACCAGTTGGACCTGCATTAGGTCAAAGAGGAATAAATATTATGGAATTTTGTAAAGCTTTCAATGCTAAAACAAAAGGTTTGATGGGAAAACCTGTTCCAGTAGTAATAACAGTTTATAAAGATAAAAAATTTGATTTTATTATAAAGTCTCCACCAGCATCACACTATATAAGGGAGGCAGCTAAACTTCAAAGCGGATCAAAAGAACCTGGTAGAGTTATTGCAGGTTCAATCACTCTGAAACAAGCGGAGAAGATCGCTCAAGAAAAAATGAAAGATCTTAATGCGCATGATTTAGAGGAGGCGACAAAAATTATTTGTGGATCTGCAAGATCTATGGGTATAGAGGTTAAAAAATGAGAAAAAGATCAAAAAGATATAAAAATTTATTAGAGTCTTTAAAGAAAAAAGAATATAAAAATCTTGATCAAATTATTAAAGAGTTAAAAAATGGATCTGGAGTTAAATTTGTTGAGTCTATTGACTTATCACTTAAAATAAATCTCAAGAAAATCAAAGGAGCCGAAAATAGCTTAAGAACTTTGGTTGAACTACCACATGGGAATGGAAAAAAAATTAAAGTTGCAGTCTTATGTGACGAAAACAAACTTGAAGATGCAAAAAAGAGCGGTGCTGATGTAGTAGGTTCAGATGATTTACTTAAAAAAATATCTGATAAGGACATAAATTTTGACAAATTAATTTGCACACCTTCAATGATGTCAAAAATAGGGAAACTTGGAAAAATTCTTGGTCCAAAAGGATTAATGCCAAATCCTAAAATGGGTACCGTGTCTGATGACATTGTTTCTTCTGTAGAAAAAATTAAGAACAAATTTATTGAAATTAAAAATGATAAAGATGGTAATTTATCTTTTTCTATCGGTAGAAAAAGCTTTCAAGATAGTAAATTATTAGAAAATTTAAAAAATGCTTTTGAGTTTTTAAAAAAAGAAAAGCCCGCAATATTTAATTCAGAAAATATAAAAAAAGTTTATTTAACCTCAACTATGGGAGCATCTTTCAAACTTAATTTTAAGGATATTTAATTTATGATGAGCAAAGATCAAAAAAAGAGTTATGTAGAGGAGATGAAAAAAGTTTTTTCATCTAACGAAGCAATTATGATTGCCCATTACAAAGGCTTAAATGTTAAAGAGCTAGACAAAATTAGAAATGAAATGAGGGAAAACGGAATATTTTTTAAAGTTACAAAAAATAGAATTACAAAGTTAGCACTTAAAGAAACAAAATGTAAAGATTTAGAAAAATTTTTTACAGGACCAACTGCAGCAGCTATTTCTTCTGACCCGATTACATCTGCAAAAATCCTGGCCAAATATGCTAAAGGTGATTCACATTTGAAAATTGTTGCAGGTTTTATGGATGGTAAAGTTTTAGAAGCAAAAGATGTGGCCCAAATCGCCACACTACCAACACTTGACGAGGCAAGGGCCAATATTGTTGGTATTTTGTCTGCCCCAGCCCAAAAAATTCTGAGTATTTTACTTGCACCTGGCTCAAAAATTGCTATTTTGGCGCACGAGAAAAGTAAAAAAGGCTAATTAAAATCATATTCAAATGGCAGACTTAAACAAAATTATTGAAGAACTATCAAAACTCACAGTAGTAGAGGCAGCAGATTTATCAAAACAACTTGAAGAAAAATGGGGTGTTACTGCAGCCGCACCTGCAGCAGCAGCACCAGCAGCTGGAGCAGCAGCACCAGCCGAAGAAAAAAGTGAATTTACAATTTTCCTAAGCTCAGCAGGAGACAAAAAAATCAACGTAATCAAGGAAGTCAGAGCTATCACTGGATTAGGCCTGAAAGAAGCAAAAGATTTAGTAGAGGCAGCACCTAAAGAAATAAAAAAAGCAGTTCCTAAAAAAGATGCAGAAGAAGCAAAGAAAAAATTAGAAGCTGCAGGCGCTAAAGTAGAATTAAAATAATATCGGTACCTTTTCGAAAGTACCTACAACTAGTTATTGAATGGAATTAACTTTTACTCAAAAAAAAAGTATCAGAAAAAATTTTGGAAAACTAAAAGAAACTCTTTCAATACCCAATTTAATTGAAGTACAAAAAAATTCATACAAACAGTTCATAGAGTCTAAGAACGAAAAAAATAAAAGTTCAACAATAGACAAGGGATTGACCAAAGTTTTTAAAAGTGTTTTTCCAATTAATGATACATCAGAAAAATCTTCACTTGAATTTATTTCTTGTAGTTTAGACAAACCTAAATTTGACGTTAATGAATGTAGACAGAGAAGCTTAACGTATTCATCAGCCTTAAAAGCAAATTTACGTTTAGTCGTTTATGAGATTGACCAAGAAAACAACACTAAACAAATCTTATCTGCAAAAGAACAGGAAGTTTTTATGGGTGATCTTCCATTAATGACTTCAAGCGGTACATTTGTAGTTAATGGTGTTGAAAGAGTTGTGGTTAACCAAATGCACAGAAGTCCAGGTGTTTTTTTTGATCACGATAAAGGAAAAACACATAGTAGTGGAAAGCTTTTATTTAACTGTAGAATTATTCCAGGCAGAGGATCTTGGCTAGACTTTGAATTCGATCCAAAAGATATTTTGCATTTCAGAATAGACAGAAAGAAAAAATTACCCATAACAACTTTACTATATGCAATGGGTATGACACGTCAAAATATTTTAGAACAATTTTATACTTACGAAAATTATAATTTTGACTCAGAAAGCAAATCATGGTCAACAAACTTTAATCCAGAAAAATATAAAAGGCCTATTAAACTGCAATTTGATTTAATAGATAAGAAAAATCAAAAAAAAATCTTAAAAAAAGGTGAAAAATTAAATTTTGTATTAGCTCAAAAAATAAAAGAAAAAGGTTTAGATCGTATTATAGTTTCTGAAGAAGAATTAATTGGAAAATACACCAATGAAGATCTTAAAGGTACTGATAATACTTTGATCTTAAAATCTGGTTTTAATATTAACAAAGAAGTCTTAGACAAAATAGTTTCTGCAAAAATTAACAAACTAAAATTAGCTAACGTAGATGCAATTTTGAAAGGACCATATATTTTTGAAACTATAAAAGTTGATAAAAATATTGACAAGCAATCTGCTTTAGCTGACATTTATAAGGTTTTAAGACCGGGAGAGCCACCGACCCCTGAAGTTGCAGAGGAAGTATTTAAAAATTTATATTTTAGTAATGATCGTTATGATCTATCCGATGTCGGTAGAGTAAAATTGAATGCAAAACTTGATTTGAAACAAGATGATAATTTAAGAGTTCTGACAAAAAAAGACATAGTATCTATCATTCAATTCATGTTGGATTTAAGAGATGGTAAGGGAGACGTTGATGATATTGATCATTTAGGAAATCGAAGAGTTAGATCTGTGGGTGAGCTAGTTGAAAATCAATTCAGAATTGGTTTATTGAGGATGGAACGAACAATTAGAGAAAAAATGTCAACTTATTTAGAAATTGAGTCTGCTTTACCCCAAGGATTGATCAATGCTAAGCCAATAAGTACATCTTTTAAAGATTTCTTTTCAACTTCTCAGTTATCGCAATTTATGGATCAAACAAACCCTCTTTCTGAAATTACACATAAAAGACGAGTCTCTGCTCTTGGTCCAGGCGGTTTAACAAGAGAGAGAGCTGGTTTTGAGGTAAGAGATGTACATCCAACTCATTACGGACGAATATGTCCAATAGAAACTCCCGAAGGACCAAACATTGGATTAATTAATAGTTTGGCAACTTATTCAAAAGTAAACAAATACGGTTTTATAGAGAGTCCATATAAAAAGGTTCAAAATGGAAAAATAATAGACAAAATCGAGTACCTGTCAGCTATTGAAGAGGAAAAATTTACCATAGCTCAGGCAAATTCCCCAGTAAGTTCAGATGGCAGTTTCATTGAGGAACTAGTTTCATGTAGAAAAGGTTTAAATTTTGTTTTGTCTCGTAGGGAAAATATAGATTATATAGACGTATCACCAAAACAACTTGTTTCAGTAGCAGCCTCTTTAATACCATTTTTAGAAAATGATGATGCAAACAGAGCTTTAATGGGCTCAAACATGATGAGACAAGCAGTTCCATTACTTAAGCCCGAGTCACCTTTAGTTGGAACTGGAATAGAAGGAGATGTGGCTTTAGACTCCGGGGTTACTATAGTTGCAAAACGAAATGGAGTAGTTGATAAAATTGATGGAAAGAGAATTGTGGTTAAAGCTACCGAGGAAAAAGATTTATCAAAGTCTGGTGTAGATATATATAATTTATTAAAGTTTCAAAGATCAAATCAAAATACCTGTATCAATCAAAAGCCTCTAGTTAAATGGGGTGACGTAATAAAAAAAGGCGATATTATTGCAGATGGTCCTGCTACTAAACTTGGAGAGTTAGCTTTAGGTAAAAATGTGACCGTAGCATTCATGCCTTGGCAAGGATATAATTTTGAAGACTCAATTCTTATTTCTGAAAGGTGTGTTACAGACGATGTTTTTACATCAATACATATAGAAGAATATGAATTAATGGCTCGAGATACAAAATTGGGAACCGAAGAAATTACTAGAGATATCCCAAATGTAAGTGAGGAAAGCCTTAAAAATTTGGATGAATCTGGAATAGTTTATGTTGGGGCTGAAGTTAAGCAAAGTGATATATTAGTTGGAAAAGTTACACCAAAAGGTGAAACAGCCTCAAGTCCTGAGGAAAAATTATTAAGATCAATCTTTGGGGAAAAAGCAACGGATGTAAGAGATACATCATTAAAACTACCACCCGGTAGTTCTGGGGTCGTCGTTGATGTGAGGGTTTTTAATAGACACGGGATAGAAAAAGACGAAAGAGCAATAGCTATTGAAAGATACGAGATTGAGGCTGTGCAAGAAGACAAACAAGTGGAAGAGGAAATTTTAGCAAGAAACATAAAATTAAGATTAGACGAAATTTTAAAAAAAGAACCACTTGAAAAAAGTTTTAAATCTTTAAAATCAGGCGATGTAATTAGTAATGAAGTTTTATCAAATTTAGAAATAAAAGATTATTGGAAACTTAAATTTAAAAATAACGTAGTAAATGACAAAATATCACAGTTAAAAGAACAATTCGACAAAGCAAACGAGGATATTAAATTAAGATTTGAAGATAAAGTTTTAAAAATAAAGCAAGGTGACGACCTTTTACCCACAGTTATGAAAGTTGTAAAAGTATTTGTGGCAGTGAAAAGAAGGTTAATGCCTGGTGATAAGATGGCTGGTAGACACGGAAATAAAGGAGTTATAAGTAAAATAGTTCCAGTTGAGGATATGCCTTACATGGAAAGTGGCAAACCTGTTGACATAGTTTTGAATCCTTTAGGTGTTCCAAGCCGTATGAATGTTGGTCAAATATTAGAGACACACTTAGGCTGGTCTTGTTCTGAGTTGGGAGAAAGAGTGAAAAATTTGTACAATAGTTATATTAAAACAAACAATAATAAAGATTTAAAAACAGAACTTGGAAAAATTTATGGAGAAAAAAGATTAAATGATATTTTAAGTAATCTGGATGATAAACAGTTTAAAGAACTATGTAGTAACTTATCTAGGGGAGTGCCAATATCTACACCGGTTTTTGATGGGGCAACAACTGAGGATATTTCAACAATGCTTGATCTAGCAAGTTTACCCAATGCTGGTCAAACAAATTTGTGGGATGGAAGAACCGGTGAAAAATTTGATAGGCCAATTACTGTAGGGATAATTTATATGTTAAAATTACATCACTTAGTTGAAGATAAAATTCATGCTCGTTCAACAGGTCCATATAGCTTAGTTACACAACAACCTTTAGGCGGAAGAGCTCAATTAGGAGGACAAAGATTTGGAGAAATGGAAGTATGGGCACTAGAGGCTTATGGAGCTTCTTACACATTGCAAGAAATTCTTACAGTTAAATCAGATGACGTTGCGGGTAGAACAAAAGTTTATGAAACTATAGTTAAGGGTGATGATAACTTCGAGTCGGGGGTTCCAGAGTCTTTTAACGTTTTGATAAAAGAAATACGAGCATTAGGATTGAATATAGAGTTGAACTAACAGGAATTATTTATGAGAAAAGAGTTATCAAAAGAAAGAAGAGCAATTATATCTGAAAAGAATTTTAATCATATTAAAATTACATTAGCTAGCCCAGAAAAAATAAAATCTTGGTCTTTTGGTGAAATAAAAAAACCAGAAACAATAAACTATAGGACATTCAAACCTGAAAAGGATGGATTATTTTGTGCAAGAATTTTTGGTCCAATCAAAGATTATGAGTGTCTATGTGGAAAATATAAAAGAATGAAGTTTAGGGGAATAATTTGTGAGAAATGTGGGGTAGAAGTAACTAAATCAAATGTAAGAAGAGAAAGAATGGGTCATATTGATCTTGCATGTCCAGTTGCACATATTTGGTTTTTAAAATCTCTTCCAAGTAGAATTTCACTAGCTATAGATATGAAGCTTAAGGAAGTTGAAAAAATTTTATACTTTGAGAGTTTTATAGTGATTGAACCCGGATTAACTGAACTAAAAAAAGGTCAATTACTTACAGAAGATGAATATATAAAAGCACAAGAA
>CACGHX010000020.1:0-2500 GCA_902573065.1 uncultured Pelagibacteraceae bacterium
GCAATACTGAGTGGCAGACGGGTGAGTATAATGTGGGAATCTGCCTTTTGGTTCGGAATAACTCGGGGAAACCTGAGCTAATACCGGATAAGCCCTCACGGGGAAAGATTTATCGCCAAAAGATGAGCCCGCACTTGATTAGCTTGTTGGTGAGGTAAAAGCTCACCAAGGCAACAATCAATAGCTGTTCTTAGAGGAAGACCAGCCACATTGGGACTGAGACACGGCCCAGACTCCTACGGGAGGCAGCAGTGGGGAATCTTGCACAATGGGGGAAACCCTGATGCAGCGATGCCGCGTGAGTGAAGAAGGCCTTTGGGTTGTAAAACTCTTTCGTCGGGGAAGAAAATGACTGTACCCGAATAAGAAGGTCCGGCTAACTTCGTGCCAGCAGCCGCGGTAATACGAAGGGACCTAGCGTAGTTCGGAATTACTGGGCTTAAAGAGCTCGTAGGTGGTTAAAAAAGTTGGTGGTGAAATCCCAAGGCTTAACCTTGGAACTGCCATCAAAACTTTTTAGCTAGAGTATGATAGAGGAAAGTGGAATTTCTAGTGTAGAGGTGAAATTCGTAGATATTAGAAAGAACACCAAATGCGAAGGCAACTTTCTGGATCATTACTGACACTGAGGAGCGAAAGCATGGGTAGCGAAGAGGATTAGATACCCTCGTAGTCCATGCTGTAAACGATGTGTGCTAGACGTTGGAAATTTTATTTTCAGTGTCGCAGCAAAAGCGTTAAGCACACCGCCTGGGGAGTACGACCGCAAGGTTAAAACTCAAATGAATTGACGGGGACCCGCACAAGCAGTGGAGCATGTGGTTTAATTCGAAGATACGCGCAGAACCTTACCAACTCTTGACATGTCCGTCGCGACTCGTAGAGATATGAGTCTTCGGTTCGGCCGGACGGAACACAGGTGCTGCATGGCTGTCGTCAGCTCGTGTCGTGAGATGTTGGGTTAAGTCCCGCAACGAGCGCAACCCCTACGTTTAGTTACTAACATTTAGTTGAGTACTCTAGACGAACTGCCAGTGATAAGCTGGAGGAAGGTGGGGATGACGTCAAGTCCTCATGGCCCTTACGAGTTGGGCTACACACGTGCTACAATGGTACTTACAATAAGATGCAAAGAGGCGACTCGAAGCAAATCTTATAAAATGTATCTCAGTTCGGATTGCACTCTGCAACTCGAGTGCATGAAGCTGGAATTGCTAGTAATCGCGGATCAGCGCGCCGCGGTGAATACGTTCCCGGGTCTTGTACACACCGCCCGTCACACCATGGAAGTTGGTTACACCTTAAGGCAAAGTTTAAAACCTTTGACTACGGTACGATCAGCGACTGGGGTGAAGTCGTAACAAGGTAGCCGTAGGGGAACCTGCGGCTGGATCACCTCCTTTCTAAGGATGACCAAAAGTTTCTTTTGGTCAAAAAATATTTTTAATGTGACCGTCCTCATTTCTCTTCTTTAAAGTGTCTCTATTTTTAAATGACTTTAGGGGCCGGTAGCTCAGGTGGTTAGAGCGCACCCCTGATAAGGGTGAGGTCGGACGTTCGAGTCGTCCTCGGCCCACCATTGTTTCGGGGGATTAGCTCAGCTGGGAGAGCGCCTGATTTGCATTCAGGAGGTCAGCGGTTCGATCCCGCTATCCTCCACCAAAATTGACACTTTTAGCATTTTCAAATCGTAAATAAATTTATCAATATCTATATCCGATTGTTCGAATAGATGAACAATCAATGAATAATGAATGTTCGAATAGATGAACATTCCAACAAAAATTTAATTTTTACAGAAATTTTTTTCTGTGCATTAAATCAAGCGTTAAAGGGCGTATGGCGGATGCCTAGGCACTGAAAGGCGATGAAGGACGTGGTATACTGCGATAAGTTTCGGGGAGCTGTATGCAGGCTTTGATCCGAAAATTTCCGAATGGGAAAACCCAACTCTTTATGAGTTATTTTGTACTGAATACATAGGTGCAAAAAGCGAACCTGGAGAACTGAAACATCTAAGTACCCAGAGGAAAAGAAATCAATTGAGACTCCGTTAGTAGTGGCGAGCGAAAGCGGATTAGGCCAGTAGAATTTTTAAGTTAATTTGAATAGTTTGGAAAAACTAACCACAGCAGGTGATAGTCCTTTAGAAGTAATACTTATAAATTTTCTTGAGTAAAGCGGGACACGTGTAATCTTGCTCGAATATAGGGGGACCACCCTCTAAGCCTAAGTACTCTTCAGTGACCGATAGTGAACAAGTACCGTGAGGGAAAGGTGAAAAGAACCCCTATTAGGGGAGTGAAATAGAACCTGAAACCGTATGCCTACAAACAGTCAAAGCTCTTTTTAGAGTGATGGCGTACCTTTTGTATAATGGGTCAGTGACTTAATTTATCCAGCAAGCTTAAGCCGATTAGGTGTAGGCGTAGCGAAAGCAAGTCTTAAATGGGCGATTAGTTGTATGAATTAGACCCGAAAACGAATGAGCTTACCATGA
>CACGHX010000020.1:5000-7635 GCA_902573065.1 uncultured Pelagibacteraceae bacterium
AATTATCAAAAGATAGAGAATAAAAAATGTGGACAGTACTTAAATTTGATAAAAAAAATCTAGCCCTTCTCAAAAAAGATCTCAGCAGAAAACTTGGAAAAGATTTTAAAATTTATATTCCCAAATTAAGAATACAGAAATACAAAAATAACAAACTTGTGAATAAAGACATTAACTTGCTTGGAGACTATTTATTTTGCCACCATAAAAAATTAGAGTCTAAAAACACGTTAAACTCTCTTAGATTTGTAGTTGGTTTAAAGTATTTTTTAGATGGATTTATAGAGTCACAAAAAGATATAGAAAATTTCATTTCTAAATGTAGAAATTCTGAGTGTAAAGATGGTTTTTTATCAAAAAATTTTTTTGATCTAGATTTATCCAGAAGATATAAATTTTCCTCAGGACCGTTCGCTGACAAAATCTTTCAAATAATTGATTTACAAAAAAATCGTATAAAAATTTTGATGGGTAATTTAAAAACGACTATAAAACAAAAAGAGTATTTATTTACACCTATTTGATATTTTTAATTTATGAAACTTTTATTTGTAAAACATACTTTTTACAAAGTGCGGAGCATTGGTTAAATGCCTAAAGTAAAATCTGTAGTCACTGGTGGTGCTGGTTTTATCGGTAGTAATCTTGTCGATAGTTTAGTTAAAAATGGACACAGAGTAATAGTTATTGATAATTTAAGTACCGGAAGAAAAAGTAATATATCTCATCATAATAAAAATAAAGTTAAATTAATTAACACTGACATCTCGAAATCAAAAAATTTAAAAAATATAATTAAAGGATCTTCTTATGTGTACCATCTTGCTGGATTAGCAGACATTGTGCCAAGCATTGAAAACCCAAATGCATATTTTAATACAAATGTTAATGGTACTTTAAATATACTAAATGCGTGCAAGGATCTAAAAATTAAAAAATTTATTTATGCAGCGTCAGCCAGTTGTTATGGTATACCAAAAAAATATCCAACAAGTGAAAATATAAAAATGGATCCAAAATATCCTTACGCTCTTACTAAATTAATAGGAGAACAAATGGTTCTTCATTATGCAAAGGTTTATAATATGCCAAATTTATCTTTTAGATTCTTCAATGCTTATGGATTAAGATCGAGAACGACGGGTGCCTATGGAGCAGTATTTGGTGTTTTTCTTGCTCAAAAACTTGCCAACAAACCATTAACGGTAGTTGGTAATGGAAAACAAACTAGAGATTTTATTCACGTAAGTGATTTAGTCGAAGCAATCATAATGGCCTCCCAAAAACCTAAATTAAAAGGAGAAATATTTAATTTAGGAAGTGGTATTGAAACCTCAGTAAATCATATTGCAAAAATTATAGGGGGAAAAAAAATTTATGTTCCAAAAAGACCAGGTGAACCAGATCGATCAAAAGCTGACATTACAAAAATCAGAAAAACTTTAAATTGGAAACCAAAAGTTTCTATCAAAGACGGAGTCAAACAACTTTTGGAAAATATTTACAAATGGTCTGATGCTCCAGTTTGGACACCAAAAAAAATTAAAAAAGAAACAAAAACTTGGTTTAAATTATTAAAAAATAAATAGTTTATTTAATGAAAAAGATATTTCCAATTAGAACTCTAGCGAATATAATTTCGAAAATTAAAAAAAAAGGTAAAAAAATTGTATTGTGTCACGGTGTCTTTGATTTACTGCACGTCGGACATATTAAACATCTTAAAAAAGCCAAAGAACTTGGAGATGTATTGGTTGTGACCTTGACAGCAGATCAGTATGTAAATAAAGGTCCAAACAGACCAGTTTTTAATCAAAATTTAAGATCTGAGTCAATCGCTGCTCTGGAGCCAGTTGATTACGTTGCAATTAATGACGCACCTACTGCAATCAATCCAATTAAGATTTTTAAGCCAAATATTTATTGCAAAGGCAAAGACTATAAAAATCCCAAAGAAGATATTACAGGTGAAATAAAAAATGAGATTAAAGAACTTAAAAAAAATAATGGAAACATTTATTTCACTGAAGAACTTACATTTAGTTCCAGTAGACTTATCAATAGATCTACTGATTTTTACTCACCAAGACAAAAAAAAATTCTAAAAAAAATAAGCAAAACTTCAAACTTTAAAATTATAAAGAAAAATATTGATGATTTTAAAAAGATTAAAATTTTAGTAGTTGGAGAAACAATTGTTGATCAATATAATTTTTGCGAGGCTATAGGAAAATCTGGTAAGGAACCTATCTTAGTTCTTAAAGAAATTAAAAAAGAGGAGTATCTTGGAGGAGTTCTTAATATTGCTAGAAATTTGTCAGAATTTTCAGAAAAGATAACAATTCTATCGACGCTAGGAGAGAAAAAGGAATACCTAAAACAAATTAATAGAGATCTTCCAAATAATATTAAAGCAAAATTTATTTATAAAAAAAACTCACCAACTATAGTTAAAAGAAGATATGTTGATCACCAAACTAGAGGAAAAGTATTTGGAATTTATAATATTAATGACGAAATATTAAATAAAAGAGATGAAAAACTTTTTAACAAACTTTTACTTAGTGAGATTAAAAAAAGTGACTTAGTTATAGTTTCTGATTACGGTCACGGATTAATTTCAAAAAAAAGCGCG
>CACGHX010000021.1 GCA_902573065.1 uncultured Pelagibacteraceae bacterium
AAAAGATACATCAGCCCCAGCAGAATTAAGTGCAATTACAGTATCCTTATTTTCTTTTGTTGTATAAAGCCAATCAGATGAAAAAGATATAACCAGGAATTTTGTTTTTTGATTTTTGAATGCTTCTACTAACCCACCCTTAAATTGTTTAGAAAGATCAAAATAATCCATTGCTCTGGTAATATATAAAATTGAATTTGCGTCGAATCTTTCAACAAAAGCAAATCCTTGATGTCTAAGATAGCTTTCGACCTGAAAGTCAGCATCAAAACTAAATTCGTAATCAGCTTTTTCCTGAAGTTTTCTCCCAAACTTCTCTTGCATACCTTTCTCAGATAAATAACTTATATGTCCAACCATTCTAGCTACTGCCAAACCGTTTTTTGGTTGAATATTTTTTTTGTAGTATTTACCTTTTTCCCAGACTGGATCTGCCATTATAGCTTGTCTAGCTAGCTCATTAAGTGCAATGTTTTGAGCACTATGATTTGTGCTGCACGCTATTGGAACAGCCGAAAAAGTTCTATTTGGAAATGTTGCACAAAATTGAAGTAATTGCATTCCCCCCATAGATCCACCAGTAGCACAAAGTAGTTTTTTAATTCCTAAATGGTCTAATAAAGTTTCTTGTGCTTTGACCATGTCTTTAATTGTTATTACTGGAAAATTTAAGCCATAAGGTTCATTAGTTTTTTTGTTTATTTCTTTAGGACCCCATGAACCCATACATCCTCCAATAACATTAGCACAAATGACAAAATATTTATTTGTATCTATAGCTTTGCCAGGACCAACTGCTGTTACCCACCATCCATCTTTATTAGTTATAGGATTTGTTCCACTCACATACTGATCACCTGTAAGTGCGTGAAAAACTAAAATAGCGTTGTCTTTGTCTTTGTTTAATTTTCCATAAGTTTCGTATGCCAAAGAGAAATCTTTGACTGTTTGCTTACAGTCAAGGAGGATGGATTTAGAAATATTTAATCTTTTAATTTTTTCACTCATACAAAAAAAAAGCCCAGCTATACTGGGCAAAAACCCTGTTTAGCTGCATTTACTCAGCGCTCGCAATTCGGTTAAATCAGCGCAATGCGAATGTATACTAAATCATCATAAACATGTCAAATTATTCAAATAATTTATTTTCCATTATAGAAATAGAAATACTTGTAATATAAGACTTGTAAATATTATGAAATTACCTCAACCAAGAAAAATAATTGCTGAAAAATATGTTGCTGGTCTAAGTCTTTTTAAAAGCAGAAGAAGTCCAATTAAACTCTCTGCAAATGAGTCAGCACTAGGCCCAAGCCCAAAGGCTGTAAAATCCTACAGTTCAATTGGAAAAGGTTTTGTAAGGTATCCTGACTCAGATGGCACATATTTCAGAAAAGTGTTAGCAAAAAAGTTTAAATTAAAGAGAGATAGAATTATTTTAGGATCAGGTTCTGACCAAATTTTTGAATTAGTTTGTAAGCTTTTCTTAAATAAAGGTGATGAAGTTGTCGTACCTGAATATAGTTTTATAATTTACAGAATTTATAGCCGTATGTTTGGTGCTAAAGTGAGATATGCTAAAGAGGAAAATTTTGTTGCATCCGTAGACTCAATTATGAATTGCGTTAATAAAAAAACAAAAATTGTTTTTTTGGCTAATCCGAACAACCCTACTGGAACTTATTTAAATAAGAATGATGTTTTAAATTTAAGAAAAAAACTTAGAAGCGATATTTTACTTGTAATAGATGATGCATATTTTGAATATATCAAAGACCCCGAATACTCATCAGGTATTGATTTATTTTCTAAATCAGAAAATGTGATTATAACAAGAACGTTTTCAAAAATTTACGGTTTAGCTGGATTAAGGATTGGTTGGGGATATGGTCCAAAAAAATTAATAAAAAAACTATACGAAATTAAACCCCCTTTTAATGTAAGTAGGCCAGCTCTATTTGCTGCAACACAAGCTGTGCTTGATACAAAATGGCTTAATAAAGCCATTCAACATAATAATTTTTGGGCCAAAAAAATATATAGTGTAATTGATGAAATTGGAATTTCTACAAATAGAACTAATGTAAACTTCTTTCTTCTTAATTTTGATTTTGTAAATAAATCTGCTTCCCAAGTATTTAACAAATTAGCAAATTCAGGAATTTTAGTGAGGCAAATGGATGTTTATGGTATAAAAAATTCACTCAGAGTCACAATAGGTAATAGTAAAGAAAACAAAAAATTTATTTCAGTTTTAAGAAAGATTTTTAATGTTTGATCAAATTTCAATAATAGGGTGTGGTTTAATTGGATCTTCAATTTTTAAAAGGTTAAAAAAAACTGGATCAACTAAAAAAATAATTACTTTTGATAATAATAAGTCTGTAAATGAAATCATTGAGAAAGACAAACTCTCCGATGAAATATTTAATAGCGCAGGAGAAGCAGTAAAAAATTCTGATTTAATTATTATAGCAACACCTATAAGTAGTTTTGAGAACGTATTAAGTTCTATCAAAGGCAATTTGAAGGCTGGTTCAATTTTAACAGACACTTGTTCAGTAAAAACAGGAGTGAGTAAAACATTTGAAAAAATGAATTTAAAAAATTCTATTTGTATTCCTGGACATCCTGTTGCTGGAATAGAAAATAGTGGACCAAAAGCTGGTTTTGCTGAACTATTTGAAGGTAAGTGGACTATACTTACACCTAATAAAAAAATAAATGAAAAGGAAATTAAAAAAGTTTCTAATTTTTGGGAGTCTATGGGAAGTAAAGTTAAAATAATGTCAGACGAAGATCATGATAAAATATTAACTTTTACCAGTCATCTGCCTCACGTAGTAGCATATAATATTGTAAAAACATCTATGTCCAATGATGAGAAAGTAAAAGGCGATATTATAAAATACAGTGCTGGAGGATTACGAGATTTTACCAGAATTGCTGCCTCCGACCCTATTATGTGGAGAGATATTTTTATTGATAATAGCGCTTTAATTATTCAGGCTATTGATAAGTTTATTAAAAATTTAGATGAGTTTAAAAAAGCAATTTCAGATAAAGATAGCAAAAAACTTATAGAAATTTTTGAGAAATCAAAAGATTTTAGAAAATCAGTTATAAAAGCTGGCCAGGATACTGATCAGCCTGACTTTGGAAGAAAATAATTAATCTATAAGATCAATTTCTTTATAAATAATACTTTGTAACTTTTTTAAAAAATCCTCTTTACTTAAACCAGGTTCAATTGGACTAAGAAATGATATTGTTATGTTCCCTGGATATTTATTAAAACTATTTTTAGGCCATACCTTACCAGTGTTTAGGGCTACGGGAATACAAGGTAATTTTAAAGCTTCATAAATTCTTGCAACTCCTTTTTTAAAGTTAGGCTTTTCTTTATAAGGCACTCTCGTACCTTGAGGAAAAATTAGCAAAGGTCTTTTACTTTTGTTTGTTTGCTCTATAATTCTATCAAAAAAATTTAAGTTCTCTTTTGTGGCTGTATCCCTAACTATCGCTATTGCACCAATTTTTTTTAAGCACCAGCCAAAAAAAGGTATTTTCATTAATCCTTTTTTTAAAATAAAAATTGGACCTGATATAACTGTTTGAAGCGCAAAAGTTTCAAACATAGATTGGTGAGCAGAAGCAACAAAATATTTTTCGAATTTGTTAAGATTTTCAGTACCTTTAAAATCAATTTTAACGTCAATAAATATCTTCAATAAAAACCCAATATAATTTGAAAGAATTTTTCCAGCACAAATCATGTGTTTGTCTTTTAGAAATAAAAGTGGAAATACAATTATACAAGCAACAGCTATCCCTCCAAATAAAAAAATATTAAAAAATAATGATCTTAAAAATATCATTTACTAAATAATTTCAGAAATTTTTTGTCTTTTTCTGATTATTTTTATTTTGCCTTTTTTTACCATGATCTCAGAGGCCAATGGTCTTGTATTGTAATTCGATGAAAGTGTTGAGCCATACGCACCTACATTAGTTATAGCTACATATTCTCCTTCTTTTAAAAAACGAAAATTTTTATATTTTAGAAAAGTATCAGTGCTTTCACAAATTGGTCCAACAAATTCAATATTACCATCAATTCTTTTTTTAGATTTTAATACAGAAATAATTTCATGTTTTGCATCATATAAAGCAGGCCTCATAAAGTCATTCATACCTGCGTCCAAAATAATAAAATATTTATTCCCATTTTTTTTAATAAATATAATTTTTGAAACTAATGAACCTGTATTACCAACAATGTATCTTCCTGGTTCAAATATAATTTTACAATTCGTCTCTTTTTGAAATTTTTGAACCAAGGTAGAATAATTTTTTATGTCAATTTTTTTGTCTTTATTTTTGTATTGAATACCAAATCCACCACCAAGATCGATATAATTAAAATTTATTTTACTTAATTTAATAATTTTTCTTATAGCATTTAAAGTTCTTCTGTATGGCGCTATTGATGTAATTTGACTTCCAATGTGAACGCTAATCGCACTAATTTTAATATTTTTTAAATTTTGAGATCTTCTACAAAATCTTAAAAAATTTTTATTTAACAGACCAAATTTACTATCAAGTTTCCCAGTTGAAATTTTTGAAAGAGTATTTGCATCAACATTTGGATTTAATCTAATCCCAATAGACGTAACTCTATTCATTTTTTTTGATATTTTGTTTATTAATAGCCTCACTCTCAGACTCAACATTAATAAGCAAAACTTTTTTTTTAATTGCTAACCGTAATTCGCTATCTGTTTTCCCAACACCAGAAAAAACAATTTTTTTTGGATTAATCTTTGCTTTTAGCGCTTTTAATAATTCACCCTCTGATACTACGTCAGCACCAGATCCCAATTTACCTAACTCTGTCAAAATAGAAACATTCGAGTTAGATTTTACAGAAAAACAAACAAGGGGACTTACTTTTTTAAAATAATTAGAAAAAGTTTCAAAATTATCTTTAATTTTTTTGTAAGAATATACATAAAAAGGTGTAATATTTTTGTTTGCAATACTTTTAATAGATGTATTGTCAATAAATAGGTTTTGTCCTTTATAATTTAGGCTCATAAGTTTATGAAATTAAAATTATATTTTCTTTAAGATTTTCAGATTTATATACAGGCGTAGATTTTTTTCCACAACCAGATAAAATCACAGCAACAATAATTATAAATATTATCCTACTCATTTTACTTCTTTTCTGTATTTTTTAATCATATTTTTAATATTTTTAGTCGCTGTTCCACCATAAGATGTTTTGGAGTTCATTGAACCTAATACATCAAATATTTTGATATTATCAAGTTTAACTCTTTTTAAAAATTTATTTATTTCCTCAAGAGAAAGTTCGTCTAATCTTACTTTTTTTTTCTCAGCATAATTCACAAGTTTAGATGAAGTTACATATGCTTCTCTAAATGCAAAGTTTTTTTTCTTTACTAAGTAATCAGCAAAATCAGTTGCTGTTGTGTAACCTTTTTGAGCCATTTGTTTCATATTTATTTTATTTACATTAAGGTTCAAAATAAGTTCGTTTGCCATAAGCAATGTATCTTTTAAAGTGTCATAACTGTCAAACACAAGAGATTTATCGTCTTGTAAATCTTTATAATAAGAAATTGGCAACCCTTTCATAATTGTAAGCATCGAGTTTAATTTTCCATAATTAATAGCAGTTTTACCTCTAATTAATTCTGCAGGATCAGGATTTTTCTTTTGAGGCATAATTGATGAACCAGTTAGTACACTATCGCTGAATTTTAAAAAATTAAAAGCTTCAGAATTAAATATAATAAAGTCTTCAGCTAATCTTGACATATGCATTGCACATGTAGCTGCTGCTGATAAAAAATCTATTGCAAAATCTCTATCACAAACTGCATCAATTGAATTACCAGTAGGTTTTTTAAAACCAAGTTTCTTCGCAGTAAATTGTCTATCTATCTTGTAAGATGTTCCAGCTAATGCTGCAGATCCTAAAGGACATTCATTAATTAACTCAATATTATTTAAAAATCTTTTTTTATCCCTATTAAGCATCTCTACGTAGGCTAACAAGTAATGTGCAAAAGAAATAGGTTGTGCATTTTTTAAATGGGTAAAACCAGGCATAACAGTATCTATATTTTTTTCTGCTTTTTTCAAAATAGATTTAATTAATAAATTTAAAGTATCATTAATATCTAGCGATGCTTTTTTTACCCAAATTTTGAAATCCGTTACAACTTGGTCGTTTCTTGATCTTGCAGTATGGAGATATCCTGCAGATTGACCAATAATTTCAAAAAGTCTTTTTTCAATGTTAAGATGAATATCTTCAAATTTTTCTCTAAATTTAAATCTATTTTTTTCAATTTCTTTTTCTATTTTTTTAAGACCTTTTATTATTTTGGCTCCATCTTTTCTTGGAATAATTTTTTGCTTAACAAGCATTTGAGCGTGAATAATTGATGCAAATATGTCCTCTTTATAAAGTCTTTT
>CACGHX010000022.1 GCA_902573065.1 uncultured Pelagibacteraceae bacterium
CCTTTATTTTTTGTTTTTTGAAAATGGGAGAAATATTACTCAACAAATTCCAACTAAACTAATAACAAGTGTTCATAAAGATTTGCCGTTAAAGTTTGAGTCCGATCAGACAAATATCATTTTGCAGCCAGGCGAGGTACAAACAATAAATTATTCAGTAGAAAATTTGGGTAGCAAAAGTGTTTCAGCAATGGCAACCTTTCAGGTTTATCCACCTGAACTTAAAGATTTTATGACTAAAATGAACTGTTTTTGCTATGAGAAACAAACTTTAAAAGCAGGAGCTAAAGAAAAATATGCCTTAGTTTTATTAGTTGACCCAAATGTGACAAAGAATATAAAAGAAGCTATAATTCAATTTGTATATTTTAAAAAATGATTATTGATATTTCAAATCCCGAAACACTTAAAATGTGCGCGGTATGTATTTCAGAGACATCAGGCGGTCAAATGGCTTTATTAATTATTGTAGTTTCACTTTCTCTTTTAGGATTACTGAACAGATCGTGGAAGAAAAACTTTAAAAAAAGTAAAGCTATCTAACTAGTGGAATACATCAGCACAAGGAATAAAAATCTTAAGTACAATTTTAAAGATATTTTTTTTAGAGGTCTAGCTCCCGATGGAGGACTTTTTATCCCAAATCAAATCAAAAAGTATAGCGAAGCAGAGATTAAAAAATTAAGCCTCTTAAGCTATGTTGATCTTGCAACAGAAATAATTTTTAATTTTTGCTCATCAAGTCTAGAAAAAAATAAATTAAATAATATAATTAAAAAATCATATAAAAACTTTTCTTCTAAAGAAGTTATAAAACTCAAGAAGTTTGGAAATTTAAATTTAATAGAGCTTTATCATGGTCCTACATTGGCTTTCAAAGATATAGCAATGCAAGTTCTAGGAAACATGTATGATGAATTTAATATTTCCTCAGACAACAAAGTAAATATTATAGTTGCTACATCAGGTGATACTGGTTCAGCAGCTATCGCAGCATTAAATGACAGAAAAAATATTAATGTATTTGTTTTGCATCCACATAAAAAAATATCAAATATACAAAGAAAAATAATGACAACTATTGGATCCAGAAATATTTACAATATTGCTATCAAAGGAACATTTGATGATTGCCAAAAACTTGTAAAAGAAATGTTTTCTGAAAATGATTTTAGAAAAAAAATTAACATGTCAGGAGTTAATTCCATAAATTGGGCAAGAATAATTTGCCAAATAGTCTATTATTTTTATTCTTATTTTAAATTTCAAAATAAAAAAGTTAGTTTCGTAGTTCCAACCGGTAATTTTGGGGATGTTTTTGCAGGGTACGTAGCTAAAAAAATGGGATTACCAATTGAAAAATTAATAGTGGCCACTAATGAAAATGATATTTTAGAAAGAGTTATAAATACAGGCGAATATAAACCGACTAAAGTAAAACCATCCTTATCCCCAAGTATGGATGTTCAAATATCAAGTAATTTTGAAAGACTACTTTTTGATGTGCTTAATGAAGATGATAAACAAGTATCAATCTTTATGAATGATTTAAAATCTAAAGGTTCATTTTTACTAAATAAAGAACAAATTGCTATCATAAAAAAAGATTTCAATGCTAAAAAAATAAATGACAAAGAAACTATTGAAATAATAAAAAACTTTTCAAAAGAATATAATTTTGTTATTGACCCACATACAGCAACTGCAGTCGGTGCCTCCAAAGATATAAAAGACGGTTCTGAAATTTTAATTTTAGGTACGGCTCATCCTTATAAATTTTTAGAAACAATTAAAATGGCAACTTCACAGGAAGTTGAAACCCCAAAACAGATAGCACATTTAATGGATAAAAAAGAAAATTATGATATTTTAGAAAACAAAATAAAAGATGTGAAAAGTTATATATTAGGAAAAATATCATGAAAATAAAACCTGGCGATAAACTACCTCAGAATGATTTCTTTTATTTAGATGATTCAAACGAAGTAAAAAAAATTTCAACAAACGATCTATTTATGGCTGGAAAGATGATAATTTTAGGAATGCCTGGAGCTTTCACAAAAACCTGTTCTGCAATTCATCTGCCTGGATATGTAAAAAATTATGATCTAGCAAAAAAAAGGGGGGTTACTAAAATAATTTGTTTAGCAGTTAATGACCCAAATGTAATGAAAGCATGGGGTCAAAATCAAAACGTAGGAAAAAAAATATTAATGTTGGGAGATCCTTTTTGTAAATTTACCAAAGCTATTGGAGCTGAAGTAGATAAATCAGCAAAGGGTTTGGGAATAAGGTCAAATAGATATACAATGTTATTAGAAGATGGAATTGTTAAAAAAATTGAAGAAGAAAAAGAGACAGCAACTTGTGAATTGTCTTCAGCAGAAAACTTTTTAAATGGAATTTAATTATTTAGTTGGAAGTTGATTATTTTTCCAACCAATTTTCTCTCCGCCATCTCCTCTAAAACCATCTGAAACATTTAAACATTTAAAGCCTTTTTCAGTTAATTGCTCAGCTGCTCTTTGGGATCTGTTACCTGATCCACACATAACAAGAATTTCAGAGTTTTTATCAATTTTTAAATCTTCAAATTCTTTGACGAAATTTTCATTAATAATTCTTCCTTGAAACTGAGATGATAAAAAGTATGTTTTAATTCCTATTTTATCACCATCTGGTTTTCCTATTTGGTCCCACTCTTCTTTCGTCCTTACGTCTAATAAAATACTTTTTGGATTCTCTTTAATAAAGTCTTTAATTTTATCACTTGAAATTTGTTTAATCATTTATCTTTTTATAGCTCCCTGTGCAATTTCATCAACAAGATTATTATACTTATTTTGAGCGTGACCCTTCACCCATATCCATTTTATAGAATGTTTTGATGATAAATTTTTTAATTTTTTCCACAATTCGATATTTTTAACTGGTTTTTTTGAAGCAGTTTTCCACCCATTTTTTTCCCATTTTTTTATCCAAGTTGTAATTCCATCTTTTACGTATGTAGAATCAGTGTAAATTAAAATTTCAGATTTTTTTTTGAATTTTTGTATTGCCCTAATTGGTGCTAATAACTCCATTTTGTTATTTGTTGTGTTTTCTTCACTACCTGAGATCTCATCTTTAATTTTATTATCTACTAGTATTATAGCAGCCCATCCACCAGGACCTGGATTACCAGAGCATGCACCGTCAGTGTATATTTTATATTTCATATTAAATAAAGTAATCCTCAAAACTTTTCGCATTCTTATGAAATTCTAGCCTTTTGAGATATTCTTCAGGATCTTTTATTTTCACAACTGCGTTGTCGACTGTATTAATGTAATCAAAAACCCTAGTTAGAAGAAATCTTAAAGCAGCACCTTGGGAAAGAACCTTAATAGCAACTTTTTCATCTTTTGATATTTTTCTAATCTCATTATATCCTTCCATTAATTTTTTTGCTTTTGTTACATTAAAACTTAAATTTTGTTTCAAGCCATCAAAGCATAGTGCATTAAAACATATTGCTATTTCAAAAGCATAAAAGTCATTACATGAAAAATAAAAATCAATAAATCCAGAAAACTTATTATTCTTAAAAAAAATATTATCACTAAATAAATCCGCATGAATAATTCCAGATGGTAAATTTTTTGGCCATTCCTTCTCAATGCTAGATAAATTTGCCTCAATTAAACTTGGAAGCTCAGCATGAATTTTATTACACTTGTCCTTAACTTGAGAAAAAATACCTCTCCAAGATCTAACTGATAAATCATTATTCCTTGTGAATTTAAAATTTTTTGTAATTTGATGCATTCTAGCAATTTGGTTTCCAACAATCTTACATTCAGATGGTGATAAATTACTTTTTGATTTTCCATCCAAAAAACTGACGATCATAAATTTTTTGTCATTAAAATCTGATATATAGTCATTATCCTTATTTGCTATAGGTTTTGGGCAAACAAAACCATTTTTACTAAGTTCGACCATCAAATTTGAAAAAAAGGGTAAATCAGTCTCCTTAACTCTTCTCTCGTAAATCGTTAAAATATATTTACCCTTTTCAGTTTGAATAGAATAATTTGTATTCTCAATACCTTCTTTAATACCCTCAAATTTATTAAGTTTACCCAGTTTATAATTTAATAAAATATTATTAATCTCTTCTTTTTTTAATTTTGTGTATACAGCCATTTAACTCACTTCTTTTGGCAATTTAAAAACTACTTTTTCGTTTGCAGTCACAATTTCCTCAATTGAAACATTCATACTTTCTTTTATTTCTGAAATAAAGTTTTGCACTAATTCTTCAGGTGCTGAAGCACCAGATGAAAGACCAATAGTCTTACAATTTTTTATTTTATCTATTGGAGCTTTTTTGCCATAAAAAATTAATTCTGAATTTTCGCATCCAGATTTTTTTGCCACTTCAACCAATCTTGCTGAATTTGATGAATTTCTACTTCCTAAAACAAAAAACATCTCACAATTTGGAGCAATTTTTTTAACCGCTGATTGCCTATTGGTTGTTGCATAGCAAATATCTTCTTTAATTGGTCCCTTTATTTCTGGAAATTTTTGTTTCAATGCATCAATAATTTCTTTTGTATCATCAACAGATAGTGTTGTTTGCGTAACATAGGCAACTTGTTTTGAAAAACTTAAATTTTTAACATCCTCGACGGTCTCAATTAGCTTAATGGAACCCCTGGGTAGTTGTCCCATTGTGCCAATAACTTCTGGATGATTTTTATGGCCAATTAGAACAATATCAAAACCCTTCTTAAATAGCTGCTCTGTTTCTCGGTGTACCTTCGAAACAAGAGGGCAAGTAGCATCTACATAAAAGATTTTTTTTGATCTTGCCTCTTCAGGTATTTTTTTTGGTACGCCGTGTGCTGAAAAAATAACTGGTCTAGATGCATCCTTTATTTCGGATAACTCTTCTACAAAAATGGCACCTAATTTTTTTAAAGACTCGACTACATTTTTATTATGAACTATCTCATGTCTTACATAAACTGGAGAACCATATTTATCTAAAGCTTTTTTTACAATCTCTATAGCTCTATCCACGCCAGCACAAAAACCTCTTGGAGCAGCTAAATAAATTTTAATCTCGTTTTTCATTAATTTCTAACAAATATTCTAACAATATATGCGGAAAAGTAAGCGACGCCAAACCAATAAATATCACTTTAATAATCACATCATTTAAACCGTAGGATTTTGATAATAAAATGCTTGCTACCAAATATAAAATTGCTGTTACAACCGTTAAAGGCAAAGCTTTTTTAATAAAAATCTTTACACCATTTGAAAAGTCATTTTTATCTAGCTCGTTAGACAAAGATATAATATGCCTTATTGAGTGAAGAAAACAAAAGTAAACTGTAAAAGCAATTATTGGTGAAAAAATATAATTTAAAATTACAATTGATAACATATCTAAAAATAAAATCTCAAAATCTTCAAATTTATTTTTATTTGCAAAATATAAATAACCAATAAAGCTTAAAAAAAGACAAAAATTTATAATCCAATGTTCTAACTCAAGGAAATCCAAAAATACTTTACTTACCATTAAAGTTTCAAAAATATTTAATGTTTCATCAAAATGAAAAAAAAGTGGCGCAAAAACTATCAATGATCCTTTAATTAAATAAAAAAATTGATCAAGGAATGAATTTCCTCCGTGTAAAAATGAAGTATCTTCAAGTCCAAAATGATAAGAAGCAACAATTAAAAAAGCTAATAAAGTGTAGGTACTATATAAACTCCAAATTAAAATTACTAATGCGGATATAATAACGTAAAT
>CACGHX010000023.1 GCA_902573065.1 uncultured Pelagibacteraceae bacterium
GAGGAAATTTATAATTTTGAGCACACTCCACATCCAATGGAATTTCAAATGTATTATAGTTGTTAGAAATGAATAAAATTTTTCTATCAATACTCCTAGCGAGCTTTATAACAATCTCATCTTTCGCAGCCGGTCATATAACCAAAGCACAAAAAGAAAATACTATCGAATGTCTTGGTCATTATACCGCTACAGCTGTATTACCAGCAGATACTGTTGAAGTTAAAGATATTGAGATAGCTCTAGCCGCATCTAAAGTAATCCGAGAATACCTTAACAAAGAAGGTATTAAAAATGATGAAATAAATAAAGGAATGAACGTTTACGTAGATAAAGTATACGGCAAACCTTTTAATAAAGAGAAAAACAGTGAATGTAATAAGTTTATCTACAAACTGATCCCAGGATCAGAACAAGAAATTGAAAAATTATCTAGAACTATTTACCAGGGCTAAATTAGCAACAGCTACACTTTTTGCTTTTTAAGATTCTGCTGTCAGCTATTTTACCTTTGTTGATACCCTCTTTAATAGTGTATTCGAAAGTACCATTTGCACCTTTGTTGACAGCTTTTATCTTATTTTTGAAAAGAGATTTTTCTTTCTCTTTTTCTGATCTTTCCCTTGCAAAGCTTTCTAAATGCTTAGTGTCTCTCATGATTCATTATACCTTAAATGACTCTCCGCAACCACAACGTTCTGTTTCGTTAGGATTTTTAAACACAAATTGTGAGGAAAATTTATCAGTTTTATAGTCCATTTCGGTTCCTAGAAGATACATGATTGCGTTAGAGTCTATAAAAACTTTTACTCCTTTATCCTCTATAACTTCTTCATTTTTTTTTGCCTCTTTTGCATATTCCATTATATAAGACATACCTGCACAACCACCAGATTTAACACCTACTCTTACCCCAATAGCAGAACTTTCTGCTTTGGACATAATTTCTTTAATTCTATTAGCAGCGTTATCGCTTAATTTAATTACTTGTTCACTCATAAATTTAATTCTAGTTTGGCAGCTTCTGACATCTTAGACTTATCCCAAGGTGGATCCCATACTAACTCAAGTTTAACTTTAGAAACACCCTTAACTTTTAATATACATTCTTCTACTTGTTTTGGCAAACTTTCTGCAACAGGACAGTTTGGTGAAGTAAGTGTCATATCAACTTTCACATTATTCTTTTCATCAATATCAATTTTGTAAATTAAGCCGAGTTCATAAATATTAACAGGTATTTCTGGATCATAAACTTTCTTAATCTCTTTAATAATTTTATCTTTTAAATCACTCATGTTTATTTCTCTGTATTTACTACTTTTTTATTATCTTCTGCAGCGTGCAAAAACGTATGCCATGCTAAAGTAGCACATTTTACTCTCATTGGAAATTGCTTAACACCGGATAGGGACATAATTGTTGTGTTTTCGTTGTCGCTTAAACTATTTATACTTGGTTTTGAACCTTCCTTTAGCATATTGATAAAGTTTTCCAAAATTTTTTTAGCTACATTGAAATCTTTTCCTTTTATAATTTCAGTCATAATTGAAGCCGAAGCAATTGATATTGCACAACCCTCCCCTTCAAATGAGATATCTTCTACATGTTTTTCGTCATTAAGTTTTAAAAAAACATGAATTTTATCTCCACAAAGAGGATTGTTTCCTTTTGCGTCTTTATTAAAGCCATCGCATTTTTTTTTATTTCTTGGATTCTTACCGTGATCTAATATTATTTCCTGATATAATTCTTTCAAATCCATTTAATTATTAAAAACTTTATTACATTTATTTATAGATTCATTTAAAATATCTATATCTTCTTTAGAATTATAAATTCCTAATGAGGCCCTTGCTGTAGCTGGTATTCCCATTTTTTCGTGCAATATTTGACAACAATGATGACCTGCTCTTATAGCAACACCGTCGTCATCTAAAATTGTAGCTATGTCATGTGGGTGAATACCTTTAATTGTAAAAGATATAATTGCTCCCCTTTCCTTTGGATCACCAATAATTGAGACAGAATTATTTTTTTTAAGTTTTTCTAAACCATATTCTGTGATTTCTTTTTCATGTTGAGTTATATTTTTAATACCAATATTTTCTATAAACCTGATGGACTCTGCAAAACCTACTATCTCAGCTGTCTGTAAAGTGCCTGCTTCAAATTTAGTAGGGCTTTCAGGAAAGGAAATATCATTTTTTTTTACTTCGTCTATCATTCCACCTCCGCCTTGATATGGAGGAAGTTCATCTAACCATTTTTTCTTAGCATAAAGTATACCAACACCTGTTGGACCATACATTTTATGACAAGACATAACGTAAAAATCACAATCCAATTTTTGCATATCTAATTTTATATGTGGTGCTCCTTGACATCCATCAATTAAAACTGGAATTTTTTTAGTTTTTGCTAAATCAATGATTTTACTTAATGGCATAATAGTTCCGGTTACATTTGAAACATGTGTTACTGCTATTAATTTAGTCTTATTAGTTATTAGTTGCTTTATTGAATTAATACTTACCTCTCCTTGTTTATCGCATTCTGCAAATTTAATTACTGCTCCTTTTCTTTTTCTTAAAAAATGCCAAGGCACATAATTTGCATGGTGCTCTAATTCTGTAATTATAATTTCGTCCTTATCTTGTATAAATTTTTCTCCATAAGTGGTTGCTACCAAATTAATTCCCTCAGTTGCATTCTTAGTAAATATAATCTCTTCTCTAAATTTAGCGTTGATAAAATTTTTTATGAGATCCCTTGTTTCCTCAAACCTATTAGTTGCTGTAACAGCGAGAGAATGCATACTTCTTCCTACATTCGAAAATTCTTTTGAGTAAAAATTAGAAATTCTATCTATAACTACTTTAGGTTTCTGTGAAGAATTTGCGCTATCCAAATAAACCAATTTTTTGCCTTTTACCTTATTCGTAAAAATGGGAAATTTTGATTTTATTTCTTTAATATCCATGAATTTGAACTCCTATTTTATTTTCTATAAATTTTCTTACTGAATTACTTTTTATATCTCCAATTATCTCATTTAAAAAACCGCTAACTAATAGCTGAACAGCTTGTTTTTTAGTCAATCCTCTAGTCATCAAATAGTGAATTGAATTTTCATCAACACTTCCTGATGTTGAACCATGAGAACATTTAACGTCATCCGCGTATATTTCTAATTCTGGTTTTGAATTAAACTCAGAGTTTTCACTCAAAAGTAAAGCTTTACTCAATTGATAAGCGTTTGTTTTTTGCGCTATATCTTTAACATATATTTTTCCCTGATAAACACCTTTGCCTTCTGCATCAACTACACTTTTTATTTTTTGATAACTTTTACAATTTGGCACAAGGTGGTTAATTTTAGTTTTAATTTCTTGGTGTTTGTCTTTATTTATAAATAATGCCGATTTAATACTGCAGTCACAATTATCTCCCTCAAGGTCAAACTCTGCATCAATTTTATTGAATTTTGGACCTGATGAAAAAATAAAACTCGAATAATTAGAATTAGATTTCATCTTGCCTTTAGAGTATTTATAAAAAAAACCATCATTTTGATTAGCCTGTAAATTAATAGTTTTTAGAGATGCTTTCTCATTTAATATTACATTTTCGATTGTATTATAAATAAATTTATTCTTTGACTGGTTTATATTGTACTCAATAATATGAAGTTCAGAATTTTTACCAATTATTATTTTGTTCTTATTGTTCAATAGATTGTTTTTAAGATCGTCAGTAAAAACATTATAAATTATTATGACTTTTTCAAACCTGTAATTATCTGCAACTTCTAAAAATAATCCGTTGTTTGAAAGTGCATTATTTAAATTAATAAGTGAGTTTTCTTCATTATTTATTGAAAAATTACTTTCAGTATAGCTTTTTATTTTGATTTTGTTTTTATCTTCAAATGTAAATTCGCTACTTTCAAGTTTTCCATTAACCATTAAAATATGATTATGATCAAATTCTTTTATAAAATTTATTGATTTAGTTTTTATTCCATTTTTAAATGATTCTAAATTTTTAAAGTTTTTTGAAAAGATTTGATTAATATCAGAAAACTTCCAATCTTCTTGATTTCTAGTAGGAAAACCTTGTTGATTAAATAATTTTAAATTTTCTAGACGAAAATTTTTATCTTTCTGATTTAACAGCTTGATTTTATCGATCTCACTTGGGCTGATTTTAAAGTTTTCATTCATTTAATTAAGTTTTTTATAGCCCTTCTTTTCTAGTTCTAAAGCAAGTTCGCTGGTTCCCGATTTTATTATTTTACCATCTGAAAGAACATGCACGTGATCAGGTTTGATATATTCTAAAAGTCTTTGATAATGTGTGATTACCAAAAAAGACTTTTTTTCACTCCTAGAGGAATTCACTCCATCGGAGATAATTTTTAATGCATCGATATCTAGTCCAGAGTCTGTTTCGTCTAAGATAATTAAGTTAGGATCTAAAATTTTCATTTGTAAAATTTCGTTTTTCTTTTTTTCACCACCAGAAAAACCTACATTTAATTGTCTTGAAAGAATTTTTTCATCAATACCAAGTTCTTTAGCTTTTTCTTTAACCAATTCTAAAAAGGCAATTGTGTCTATTTCTTTTTCTCCTTTAGCTTTCTTAATTGTATTCAAAGAAGTCTTCAAAAAATTATTTGTATTTACCCCGGGTATTTCTAATGGATATTGAAAAGCTAAAAATATTCCTTTTTGAGCTCTTTCCTCTACTGGTATATCATTAAGACTTTCTCCTAAATATTTTACTTCCCCTGAAATTTTATATCCATTTTTTCCTGATAGCACATTTGCCAAAGTACTTTTGCCTGATCCATTTGGCCCCATTATTGCATGGACTTCTCCAGGATTAATTTTAAGATTAAGTCCTTTTAAAATTTCTCTATTGTTGATTGATGCTTTTAAATTTTTAATTACTAACATTTTTCAATTTTCCAATCATAATTTCAATCATTTCGTAAAAACCTGTTTTTCTTGACATGGTCAAGAGTTCATCCATTTTAATTTTTTTAAAATGATCTACTGTTATTTTTTTTGCTTCAGGTAAATCCAGCGAATTAAATATATCAATTAAAATATAGGCATAACCTGCTGAAACCATAGCTTTACTCCAACCTTTAAAACGTCCATCCTCATAATCAACGAATAAATCAAAC
>CACGHX010000024.1 GCA_902573065.1 uncultured Pelagibacteraceae bacterium
TTTTCTCTCAAAGATACATCCTCCTAATGTGAGCTTTTTGATTCTATTTCTTTGGAACCCATCTATCAAATTTAAAACTTTTTTTGATCTTGGTGGATAATAAGAATTTGTTGTTTTTTTTATAATTTTGTTAACAATTTTAAACTTTATTTCCTTGGGTTCTTGTCTGAATTTTTCTAAATTTAAAATCGTTAATTTTCCTTTAAATGTAATATATTTCTTAATAGATCTTTCTACATAAAAATTTATTGCTTCTTTAGTTGATGCGATGTTTTTAATTGAACGGACAATTTTTTCAAAATCAATACCCTTTTTTTCTAAATTTTTCTTTAATTCTCTTATATTTGTTCGTAAAAATTTCCTATTTGTATTGCTTGGATCCTTAAAAAATTTATTAAATGTATGTTTGGTGATGGAAATAAGTTCATTTTTTTTAAAATCTAGTAGTGGTCGTATCAGACTTGTTCCCTGTTTCAGGGTAGCAATCTCATTCATAGATGAGAGGCCTTCAACCCCACTACCTCTAGAAAGTCTCATTAAAAATGTTTCAACCTGATCATCTTGATGGTGCGCTACAATAAGGGACTTTGCTTTTTTCTTTTTGCAAAATTTTTCAAGCAGATTGTATCTTATTTCTCTAGCATTTTTTTGAATATTCTTATCAATTTTCTTTTTATTTTTTAATATTGTTAGATTAATGTCGTATTTACTTAAAAGTCTTTTTACGCCTAAAGCTTCAGTCGCTGAGTTTTTTCTCAAATTATGATCAACAATTGCAAAAAAAAACTTGTATTTATTCTCTTGCATAAGATTTTTTATAATTGATACTAAAGCTAAACTATCTGAACCCCCAGAAACTGCTACTACAAAAGTGTTATTATTTTTATACTTTTTTAAAATTGATTTTACTTTTTGGCAAATGTTTAAATGATCAGGTCTTGTTACATTTAAATTTTTTGTTCTCATATTCTGCTTTTTGTAACACAGACTTACTCGCTTTTGGATATTGTTTTTTAACTCCTTGTATCATTAAACACCCTTGGTCTTTTTCTCCAAGTTGGACCAAAGTACTTCCTAGTTTTAGTAAGTTAATAGGTGCCTTTTTGCTTTTGGGATAGTTTTGATAACCATCAAGGTATGCTGCTGCAGCATCTTGATATAATTGCCTTACTCTGAAAGTTTCTCCATACCAATACTGAGCACTTCCAGCAAGTTCGTTACTTTTATTTTTATCAATAAATTCTCTTAAAGCAAATTCGGCTGTCTCATAATCTCCGACTTTAATAAAACTTACTGCAAAGTCATATTGTTCTTTGGGTGATTTATTAGGAAGTAGTGATTTTGATGGAACAGCTTTTTCAGTTACAACTAAACCTGCTGACTCAACCGATTGAGTTTGTTGAACTTCTTTTGTTTCATTAAGGTCGTCCTCAGATATTCTTCCAAGATTTTCAGGAAGATCTGTGCCAGGCATTTTTTTATTTTTAGTTGATTTTTTAATTACATTTAAATTTTCAGAGTTATTTTCTATGTCACTAAATCTCATTTGATTATCAGATTGCATTTTAGTAATTCTCTTAGAGAGCTTATCCATTTTAAAATTAACTTCTTCAAATTTGTTGGTTAATTCTTGAAATTGTGTTTCTATATCGTTCAATTTTAAAAGATGTCGAGTTAAAATATCTTCGTTTAAACTATTGGAAGTAGACAATGAAGAGTTTGAAACTTGTGAAGTTTTGTAAACAGCTTTTTCTAAAGTCTTTAAATCTTTTTTTAACTGCTTTATATCGTCAGAAATATTTAATGAACTTTCTTCCTCTGATTTAACAAAGCTTGAAAAAAGCATAAAAATTAAAATTATTGGTAAGATAGCTTTACGTGCAATCATTTTCTATTTTCTAAATATACAAAATGGCAAAAAAAAGACCCCTGGTTTCGTTGAAACAGGGGTCTTTTATAATAACTTAATAAGGTTTAATTTGCTTTTACAGTAACTGATCTTCTATTTTGAGACCAAGCTAGAGGTGAGCTAGCCGGATTTACCGGTCTTTCTTTACCGTAACTAATTACTGATATTCTTTTTCCAGAAACGCCATATGTCATCAAATAATCTTTTGCGGCATTGGCTCTTCTTTCGCCTAAAGCTAAGTTGTACTCTCTTGTACCTCGCTCATCGGCATGTCCTTCAACTGTAACCGTTACATCTTTATTTTTTCTCATCCAAGTTGCTTGTTTTCTTAATGTGTCTCTAGAAGCAGTTGTTAAGTTAGACTTGTTTGTAGCAAAAAATATTCTATCTGGAACACCTTTTGCTAAAAATTCAACTGTATCTGTTCCTGTATACACGTCATCAACAGTATCTACATTAGCTTTCTTTGCAGTAGAACAAGCTGAGATTAACAGTGTACTAAATAAAACTATAAAAAGGTTCTTTATGGCTTTATTAAATTTCATTATTAACTCCTAAATATATTTAAGGTGTCTGCAATATTTCAAATTTTATTAAATCTTGCAAGTGTAAATTGTACTTGAAATACCACTACTTTGACAGCAGTGAAGACCATGATGGGTCTGATGCATCAGTCTCTGTTTTTAATCTTCTCTCGTTATAACCGGTAATATCAATAGACCATAATTTTGCAGAGAATCCTTTGCCTTTGCTATCAGATTTAGTTTCCCTATAAAATATTAAAACTCTTCCATTTGGTGACCAAGATGGTGCTTCTTGGTAAAAATTTTCTGTCAATAATCTTTCTCCAGTTCCATCCGATCTCATCACCCCGATATAAAATCTTCCTTTTCGAACTTTTGTAAATGCAATTAAATCTCCTCTTGGTGACCAAACTGGTGTACCATAAAGTCCTGAACCATGAGTAATTCTTTTGACTTTAGTTCCATCGCTTCTCATCACATAAATTTGTTGGAGCCCACTTCTATCTGAATTAAATGTTATATATTTTCCATCTGGTGAATAGGAGGGAGATGTATCAATAGAAGGGTGTTTAGTAATTTGTTCTACAACTCTTGTTTCTAAGTCCATTGAATAAATATCAGAATTTCCGTCTTTGGCAAAACTCATAATGATTTTTTTTCCATCAGGTGAAAACCTTGGAGCAAAAGTCATTCCTGGAAAATTGCCAACAACTTCCTGCACACCAGTTTCAATATCTAGCAAATATACTCTTGGCATATTTTTAAAATATGACAAGTATGTAACAAGTTGATTTGTTGGATTAAATCTTGGCGTTAAAACTAATTCATTACCAAGTGTTAAGTATTTGGTATTAAAACCATCTTGATCCATTAATGCAAGTTTTTTTACCCTTCGATTTTTCGGACCCGTCTCAGAAACATAAGCAATTCTAGTATCAAAATAACCAGTTTCTCCAGTTAGTCTCTCATAAATTTTATCTGAAATTATGTGTGCGACTCTTCTCCAATTATTTGGTGTTGTTGTAAAAGATAGAGCTATCATTTCTTTTGCCGCCGTGAGATCCCAAAGTCTAAATTCAACTTTTAATTTTTTATCTATTATTAATAATTTTCCAGTTACTAGTGCTTGTGCTTTTATAAGACGCCAATCTTCGAACCTAGGTTTTAAATGTGCAATATCTGGTTTTTGAACAAAAGAATCTTTTTTTAAAGGGTTAAATAAACCAGTAGATTTAAAATTCTTTTCAACTATTTTCGAAATTTCTTCTCCTAATTTTGAAGTTTCAAATGAAGATATTTTTTCAGATTTACTATCCACATGAAGTGGTGATACAGCAATTGGTAAAGGATCCAAATTACCTCTGGTAATATCAACAGTAATTAACCCATGAGCATTTTGCAAAGTAAATATTGATAAAATTAAAGCAAAAAATATTTTTTTCATAAATTTATCCTTTTAACATTTCAGTAGGGTCAAAATTCAGTTGTATTTCTTTCCATCTTTCATATCCAGTTGGAGGGACTTTCAATGGTTGGCAGATTCTCACAGCTCTTAAAGCACTTTCAGCCAAAATTTTGTAAAAGCTTTGTCCGGGTGTATTCATTCTTGCATGATCTAGTATCTCGGATTTCAAAATTCTTCCATCAGGTTTTAATTTAAGTTTTATTCTAACAAGTAAATTTTTATCATATGGAAGACCCAAAGGTACGCTCCAGCATCCAAAAATTTGAGCCCTTAATGCATCTTCCTCGGATAGCGATAATCCTTGAGCAAAAGAATTTTTTACGCTACTTTGAGTAAGTTTGTCTTTTTTTCTTTGAGTTTCAGCTTGTTCTTCTTTTGCTTTATCAATTAATGCTGCAATTTCATTTGTATCGAACAACTCTTCTTTTTCAAACTCCGATGCTTGTCTTATCTGTGGTTCAATTTCCTCTGGATTTTGTTTCTTTTTTAACAATTCTTTAATT
>CACGHX010000025.1 GCA_902573065.1 uncultured Pelagibacteraceae bacterium
CAATCATCCGCAGTGCAAGCAGCAATGATTGGAGATGTACCTATTCAAGTAAAATCAACATTTACAGATAGAAAGGGTACAGAAATAATTAATCAAGACAATATAGATTATACCAAAGCAGTAACTGGTGTTGCTTACTCAAAAGATGATGCAAAAATTACACTTCTCGGCGTAGAGGATAAACCAGGTATTGCTGCTGATGTTTTTGAACCTCTATCAAAAAATCAAATTAATGTTGATATGGTAATTCAAAATATATCAACTGATGGAAAAAAAACCGACATAACTTTTACAACTAAAAGACAGGACTGTAAAAATGCTATTTCATTGATAGAGTCTAATAAAAAAATTAAGTATGAAAAAATGTATATGAATGATAAAGTTGCAAAAATATCAATTGTTGGTGCTGGAATGGTTGCTACCCCAGGGATAACTTTTAAAATGTTTAGATCTTTAGCAGATGAAAATATTAATATGTTAGCTATTTCTACATCTGAAATAAAAATTTCGGTTATAATAGAGGAAAAACTTACTATTGATGCAGTAAAAAAATTGCATAAAACATTTAACCTAGATTGAGAGAATTATGGAAGTAAGACCTCATAGAATAATTAAAAGAAAAAAAACAAAAAAAATTAAAGTTGGCAATATTTTTGTTGGTGGCGATTCAGTAATATCTGTTCAATCAATGACAAACACACTGACAACAGATCATGAAGCTACGATAAAACAAATTAAAGAGTTAGAAGAAGCAGGTGCAGATATAGTCAGAGTTTCATGTCCAGATAAAGAGTCAACAAAAGCGTTAAAAATAATAACAAAAAAAACTAGAGTGCCTATAGTTGCTGATATACATTTTCATTATAAAAGAGCAATAGAGTCAGCTATTTCTGGAGCAAAATGTTTAAGAATTAATCCAGGAAATATAGGCTCAAAAGAGAGAGTCAAAGAAGTAGTGAAAGCTGCAAAAGATTATGACTGTGCTATAAGAATTGGAGTAAATGCAGGTTCGCTGGATAAAAATATTTTAGAAAAGTACAAGGAGCCTTGTCCTGAGGCATTAATTGAAAGTGCTGAGCAAAATATAAAATTATTAGAAGACAATGATTTTTTTAATTTTAAAATAAGCGTTAAATCTTCAGATGTATTTTTAGCAATTAAGGCATATGAAGGCTTATCAAATTTGTATGATTATCCTCTACATCTTGGTATTACAGAAGCAGGTAGTTTAGTAACTGGCAGTATCAAATCATCAATTGGTATTGGAAAGCTTTTAATGCAAGGTATTGGAGACACAATAAGAGTATCTTTATCTGCTGATCCAGTTGAGGAAGTTAAAGCAGGTTATGAAATTTTAAAATCGCTAGGTATTAGGTCCAGAGGTGTTCAAATTATTTCTTGCCCATCTTGTGCTAGACAAGCTTTTCCAGTCATAGATACTGTTAAAATTTTGGAAAATAAACTATCACACATCAAAAAACCTTTAACTTTATCGATAATAGGATGTGTAGTTAATGGTCCAGGAGAAGCAGCTCAAACAGATATTGGTCTTACAGGAGGTGGTGAAGGAAATAATTTGTTTTATTTATCTGGAATACCCCACCACAAAGTAGCTAATAAGGAAATTATTGAAAAAGTGGTTGAGCTAGTTGAGTCTAAAGCCAAAGAAAAAGTAAATTAAATTTCATGATACCATCCGACAAGGTGCAAAATATTATAAATAAATATAATTCTTTAGAAAAAGAATTATCAGCTGGTGAGTTTGATGCAAAGCAATTTGCAAAAAAATCTAAAGAGTATTCAGATTTAAAAAATATTATTAAAATTGCACGGGAATATTTGAATTACGATAAAAACAAACAAGACCTAAATAATATTATAAATGACAAAAAAAATGATAGCGAGATGATAGACCTCGCGCAAAAAGAGCTGGATAGTGCCGAGGATAAAAAAAATCTATATGAAAAAAAATTAAAAATATTTCTTTTACCGAAAGACCGTGATGATGAAAAAAATGCTATAGTGGAAATTAGAGCAGGAACAGGAGGTCTAGAAGCTACTTTATTTGCCTCAGATCTATTCAAAATGTACGAAAAAGTATGTTCAAAAAAAAAATGGAAGATAGAAATAATTAGTATATCTAAAAGTGAGGCCGGAGGGTTTAAAGAAATAATTTTTTCAGTTAAGGGAAATAGTATTTATTCATACTTAAAATATGAGTCAGGAGTTCATAGAGTTCAACGAGTACCAAACACCGAAACCCAAGGTAGAGTTCACACCTCTGCAGCAACAGTTGCAATATTACCTGAGGCAGAAGATGTAGATATTAAAATTAATGAAGGTGATCTAAGGATTGACGTATTTAGGTCAAGCGGACCTGGAGGCCAATCTGTAAATACTACTGATAGCGCTGTCAGAGTAACACATAAGCCTTCAGGAATAGTTGTTACTCAGCAAGACGAAAAATCTCAGCATAAAAATAAATCTAAAGCACTAAAAATTTTAAGGGCCAGACTTTATGAAGCAGAAAGATTAAAAAAGGAGAAGGAAAGATCAAGTGAAAGAAAAAATCAAATAGGCTCAGGAGATAGATCTGAAAGAATAAGAACATACAACTTTCCCCAGGGAAGAGTTACTGATCACAGAATTAATCTAACACTTCATAAACTTGATGAATTTTTAAAAGGTGAAATTCACGAAGAAATGAATGACAATTTAAGACTTAAGGATCAAGATTTAAAATTGAAAAATCTTATATAATATGAAATCTTCTGAGCTTATAAATATCGGTTCAAAACTTTTAAGAGAAAAAAATATTAATTCTCATAAATTAGATACAGAAATTATTTTATCCCACATACTAAAAGTGAATAGAGAACAACTTTTAATAAGAGAGAAAGAAATATCTCATAAGGACTTCAATATATTTAATAAGATGCTTTATAGAAGACTTAATAATGAACCTATAGCCTACATAACAAATAAAAAAGAGTTTAGAAGTAAAAAAATATACGTTGCAAGCAATGCACTAATCCCTAGGCCAGAGACTGAACTTTTAATAGATCCTCTTATTAGAAAATTTAAAGGAAAAAATTTGTTCTTTCTAGACGTTGGTATAGGTTCAGGATGTATTATATATTCTTTACTACATGAACTTAACAGGAGCAGAGGAATAGGTATTGATATATGCAACAAAGCCATATCAATTGCTAAAATTAATCTAGATAATACCAATGTTGGAAAAAGAGCAAATCTTCAATGCAAATCAATAGATCAAGTATTTAATATTAAATTTGATTTAGTAATATCTAATCCACCTTACATAGAAAGAAGGAAGATTAACCAACTTTCCGAAGATATAAAGAATTTTGAACCAAAAAAAGCATTGAATGGTGGCAACGATGGTCTTGACGTTATTAAAAAAGTTATTTACAAATCAAAGCATATCCTCAAATTAAATGGAATTTTAGCATTAGAAATAGGGACAGGACAATATATTTCTGTAACACAAATTTTAAAACAAAACGGATTTAGAGAATTTAAAAAAATTAAAGATTATAAAGACAATGTTCGTTGTATTTTTAGCACTCTTTTGTGAAAAAAAACAAAAATTTAAAAAAAAAATTAAATTAATAAGTTTATAATAATATTATCAGAGACTTTTAAATTATGAGAAATGGAAAAATAAGAAGATTTAGACCGCGATCCAATAAGCATTTTTCTAACAGGAGACCAAACGGATCTCATAAGAACAATGCCGTCCATAATCTAGATGGACATAAAAACGGTTTTTTCAGGGCCAGCAACGTTGGTAAAAATCCACATAACTTAGAAAGAATTATAGAAAAATATAAAAACC
>CACGHX010000026.1 GCA_902573065.1 uncultured Pelagibacteraceae bacterium
AATTTTTATCCCAGTCGTTATACAAATAATCAAAAAAAATCCCTCCAATACCTCTAGGTTCTTCTCTATGCTTTATAAAGAAATATTTATCACACCACTTTTTATAATTGATATAATTTTTTTTGTTTTTAACACATAAATTCTTCAAATTTCTGTGTACAAATATTTTTTCTTTATTATCTTTAAAACTTGGTGTTACGTCCATGCCTCCACCAAACCAACTTCTAGAAGTAGTGATAAATCTTGTATTAAAATGTACTGCTGGAATTTTGGGATTTTTCATATGAGCTACAACTGAAATTCCTGATGCCCAGTAATTGGGGTTTTTATTTGCGCCAGGTATTTTTGATCTAAAATTTTTGGGAAATTTTCCCTGAACTTTTGAAAAGTTTACACCAACTTGGTCAAATACTTGTCCGTTTTTAAGTATAAAGTATTGTCCACCACCTTCATTGACATCTTTTTTACTCCAAGTATTTTTTTTAAATTTTTTTGAAACCTTCCTTTTTCTTTTGGATTCTTCTTTTTCGATCCTTTCAAATTCATCACAAATAATTGATTGGAGATACAAAAACCACTCAGAGGATAGTTTTTTTTGAATTTCTAAATTTAACTCCATAAAAAATAATTTTCTTGTTTATAATCTAAAAAAACTCAGATTTTTAAGTATCTTTTTGTGTCATTATGACCCTACCAAGATCTTTAAATACAGCTTATTTAATAGTATTAAATGATATTATAAATCTATGGATAAACCAGAAAAAAAAGGCAACAGAAGAGATTTTATTTTTACGGCTAGCTATACAGTTGGAGCTATTGGTATAGGAGCAACTATCTGGCCTTTAATTGATCAGATGAATCCGGATAGTTCAGTCAAAGCATTGGCGTCAACTGAAGTTGATATAAGCCAAATTGAACCTGGAAAATCCGTTACAGTTTTATGGAGGGGAAAACCTGTTTTTATAAAAAGAAGGACACAAGAGGAAATTGCAGAAGCTCAATCGGTAAGCTTGGACGATCTACCTCATCCCGAAAAAGACCAAGATAGAGTAAAAAATCCTGAATGGTTAGTAATGCTTGGAATATGTACTCATCTAGGATGTGTACCTCTATCAGACAAAGGTGAATATAATGGATGGTTTTGTCCATGTCACGGATCCCATTATGATACCTCTGGAAGAATAAGAAAGGGACCTGCTCCAACTAATATGGAAATACCTAAATATGCTTTCGTTGACGATAACACAATTAAGATTGGATAAAAAATGAGTGAAAATTACGTACCAAGTTCAAAATTCGGCAAATGGTTTAATGACAGACTTCCGTTATTAACTTTAAGCAAACATTTGACTGATTATCCAACACCTAAAAATTTAAATTATTGGTGGACTTTTGGTGGAATTTTAACTTTTTGTCTAATTTCTCAGATTATAACAGGAATAGTTTTAGGTATGCATTATGTTGCTCATGCTGATATGGCGTTTAATAGTATCGAACATATTATGAGAGATGTTAATTACGGATGGTTAATAAGATACATCCACAGTAATGGAGCTTCTATGTTTTTTCTAGCTGTGTATATTCATATATTCAGATCTCTTTTTTACGGTTCCTACAGATCGCCAAGGGAAATAATTTGGATACTTGGAATGTTAATTTATCTTTTAATGATGGCAACAGCTTTCATGGGATATGTTTTGCCTTGGGGCCAAATGAGTTTTTGGGGAGCAACGGTAATTACAAATTTATTTAGTGCAATCCCTTTAGTTGGTGAGAGCATTGTAACTTGGTTATGGGGTGGTTACTCAGTAGACAATCCTACTTTAACAAGATTTTTTAGCTTACATTATCTATTTCCATTTTTAATATTAGGTTTAGTTGTTCTTCACATCTGGGCTTTACACGTACCAGGTAATAATAATCCAATTGGGATAGATATAAAAAAGCCATCTAAGGATACAGTTCCATTTCATCCATATATCACAATTAAAGACTTGTTTGCTCTTTTGATATTTATGATTATTTTTTCTGGATTTATATTTTTTGCCCCAAATATTCTCGGTCACAGTGATAATTATATAGAGGCAAATCCATTAGTTACTCCTAAACACATTGTTCCAGAATGGTATCTATTACCCTTTTATGCAATCTTAAGAGCTGTTCCAGACAAACTTGGTGGAGTAGTCTTGATGCTTGGATCAATTTTTATTTTAATGGCTCTTCCTTGGCTAGATAGTAGCAAAGTCAGATCGACTGTTTTTAGACCACTATATAAAAAGTTTTTTTGGTTGTTGGTGATAGACGTTTTAGCTTTAGGTTATGTAGGTGCTATGCCTGCAGAAGGTTTATACTTATTAATTGCAAGAGTAGGTACTATTTATTATTTTGCGCATTTTTTAATTGTGTTACCAGTTTTAAGTAGAATAGAAAAAACCGAGCCAGTACCCCTGAGTATTTCAGAACCAGTGCTAGGCGGTATGCTTAAACCTGAAATGGCTAGAAGCGATCGAAAAGATGTGTAACTTAAAAGCACGTTTTATAATTTTATCGCTCATATTTTTTTCAATTACTTTTAATCAGGTAAAATCAGAGGAAAAAACAAAGCTTCTCAAGGTTGACTGGTCTTTTAAAGGTATAACAGGTAAATTTGACAGGTCATCATTACAAAGAGGTTATCAAGTTTACACCGAAGTTTGTGCCTCTTGTCATTCAATGAACTTAGTGAGTTATAGAAATCTCGGAGAACCTGGCGGACCAGAATTTTCTGTAGATCAAGTCAAGGCAATAGCTGCAAATTTTGAAGTAGAGGATGGACCAAATGCAGATGGCGATATGTTCACAAGACCAGGACGACCATCAGATAAATTTGTGTCGCCATATCCAAACGTTCAAGCAGCGACTGCAGCAAATGGAGGTGCTTACCCACCAGACATGTCAGTATTAGTTAAAGCTCGTAAAGGCGGTTCAGATTATATTTATTCAGTTTTAATGGGTTATGAGGATCCACCAGCAGGTTTTGAATTAGAAGACGGCGTTTATTACAACAAATATATGGACGGAAAAAAAATTAAGATGTCTAACCCTTTATCAGAGGGTATAGTTACTTATAGTGACGGAACTGATGCTACTGAGGCTCAAATGGCAAAAGATGTTACTACATTTCTAACTTGGACCGCTGAACCACATTTAGAGACAAGACACAAAATGGGAGTCAAAGTTTTAATTTTCTTAACAATATTTAGTTTATTAGTTTATTTAAGTATGAAAAGAATATGGTCAAGGATTGACTCTGAAAAATAAAACATCTCCATCTTTTACCAGATAATCCTTTCCTTCCAGTCTTAATTTTCCGTTTTCTTTTGCTTTCTCAAAACTTCCATATTTTTTAAAATCATTATAAGAAACTGCTTCGGCCCTTATAAATTTTTTTTCAAAATCAGTATGTATTACTGCAGCAGCTTTAGGTGCTATAGTATTTTTTTTAATAGTCCATGCTCTCGTTTCTTCTGGACCTGATGTGAAAAAAGTATTTAAATTTAACAATTCATATCCAGTATTT
>CACGHX010000027.1 GCA_902573065.1 uncultured Pelagibacteraceae bacterium
ATATCAATCGCATACGAAGATAAATCTGAAATTATTTCTGGTATAATTTTTGATCCAATAAAAAATGAAATGTTTTTTGCTGAGAAGGGTAATGGAGCATATTTAAATAATTCTAGAATCAGAGTTTCAAATAAGTCAGATTTTAAAAATAGTTGTTTGGTTACTGGTGGGCCAAAAATAAATAGTAAAAAAAGAGAATTTATATTCAAAGAATACCAAAAAATTTCTACTGATGTAAATTCTCATGTTAGAAAGTCTGGAAGTGCAGCTTTAGACATAGCTTATGTTGCTTCTGGAAGATATGATGGATATTGGCATAGAGAGATAAATTATTGGGATATAGCTGCTGGAATTATTCTAGTAAAAGAGTCAGGAGGATTTGTTGAAAGCTTAAACAGTGGTAATTTTACGGAAAAAAAAATAGATATTATTGCTACCAATTCAAAAATCCATAAAGAATTGAGAAATTTACTGTAAAAATTTGTTGAGCCATTTAAGATATTGTTATAAAAACTTTGGCATGAAAAAAAAAATTCATCCTAATTACCATAAAATTAATGTCGTAATGACTGATGGTTCTAAATTTGAAACTATGTCAACATGGGGTAAAGAGGGAGACACATTAAAACTAGATATTGATCCTAAATCGCACGCAGCGTGGACTGGTGGGAGTCAAAAAATATTAGATAAGGGAAGAGTAAGTAAATACAATAAAAAATTTAGCAATTTAAGAAAGCAAAAAAAATAAATTATGCAAGATGGGCCTTTTATGCCAAAAGCAACAGCTGTTTGGCTTGTTCAAAATACAACATTAAGTTTTAAGCAAATAGCAAACTTCTGTAAGTTACACGAATTAGAAATTAAAGGTATTGCTGATGGTGATGTTGCAAAAGGTATTAAAGCCTATAACCCAATTTTAGCAGGGCAATTAACCCGTGAAGAAATTGATGTTTGTTCAAAAGATGAAAAAAGGGAACTAAAAATAAATAAGAATAATGAAGAAGTAGTAGTTTCATCAGAGAGAAAAAAAGTTAAATATACACCGCTATCAAAAAGAAAAGACAGGCCTGACTCAATTCTATGGTTAGTCAAAAATTTTTCACAGCTAACTGACGGACAAATAGCAAAAATTGTTGGTAGCACAAAAGGTACTGTATCTCTAATACGAAAAAGAACTTACTGGAATTTATCTAGTTTGACACCGAAAGATCCTGTAATTCTTGGTCTTTGTAGTCAAACAACTTTTGAAAAAGCTGTAGAAAAAGCTAATAGAAGAGTTGTAAGGGAGAAAAAATTAAAAGAGAAAGAATTAAAAGCTTTAGAAAAAGCTGAGCAAGAAGAAAATAAAACTGAAGAAAATACAAATGAGTAAAATTAATAATAAGCCAACAGTTGGAATTATTATGGGGAGTAAATCTGATTGGAAGGGTGTTATGGAGCACTGCAGTGAAGTTTTAAAAGAATTTGGAATAAATCATGATGTAAGAGTCATCTCGGCTCATAGAACTCCAAAAAGATTAGAAAGATTTATTTCTGAAGCCGAAAAGAAAAATTATGAAGTAATTATCGCAGCAGCTGGAGGAGCAGCACATTTAGCAGGTGTCACTGCTGCTTTAACAACTATACCTGTTCTAGGCGTGCCAATGCCAAGTGTAACAAATGGTGTGGACAGCCTTTACTCAACTGTACAAATGCCTGCTGGTGTTCCTGTTGCTACTTTAGCTATTGGAAAAGCTGGAGCAAAAAATTCAGCATTGTTCGCTATTGCTATTTTAAGTCGCAAATATCCGAATATTGCCCAAAAATTAAAAAAATATAGATCGGAATTTGAAAATAATATTCCTAAAAGACCTTATTAAATCCCATATAGACAATGTCATTTCAACATGCTAATTACTGCCTAATTTATTAATGGAGGATTTATTAAAATAGACGTTAAAGATAACAATGTAGAGCAAGCAATAAGAGTTCTTAAAAGAAGATTGCAAAAAGAAGGTTTTTTTAAAATTATAAAAATGAAAAGTATCTACGAAAAACCTTCGGAGAAAAAAAAGAGAATTCGTCTCGAAAACATCAAAAGAGCAAAAAAATTTCAACGTCTAAGAAATAGGTTGTAAAACAAACCTACTACAAAACTATGCCCACAGGAAAAGTAAAATGGTTTGACTCTAAGAAGGGTTATGGATTTATCAAAGACAATGATAGTGAAAAAGATATTTTTTTACATGTAACCACATTAGAAAAATCAAAATTAAGGGTGCTTAAGGAAAACCAAGAAATAGAGTTTGAAATAAAAGAAGAAAAAGGTAAATTACAGGCTGTTAACCTTAAGCGTTTATAAAATTTATCGCGGGGTGGAGCAGTCTGGTAGCTCGTCAGGCTCATAACCTGAAGGTCGAAGGTTCAAATCCTTCCCCCGCAACCAAAACAATTAATTTTTTAAATTTTTCCATAAGCTGTTTAACATTTTACTAAAATCCTTAGAAAACCCATCTGAGTCAAAAACTGGAGATGATAGAGATTTTTTTCTAAGTCCATTTCTTATTTCGGATAATTTTTTTATATCAGCAGAAAATGTAATAGCTTTATTAATGTAATCCTCTTTAGTACTTGCTATCCAATCTTTCATTTCTAAGTTTAGATTTATACTTTCACCAAAGCGATTTAAATATCTATTTCCTTTAAGAGTAAGAACTGGAACTCCCATCCAAACTGACTCGCATGTACTCGTATTACCTTGGAACGGGAAAGGGTCCAGACAGATGTCGATTAAATTATATGTTTCTAAAACGTCTTTTCTATTATCAGATTTTCCTTTTAAAATAACTTTACTTTGATCTATTTCAAATTTTTTAAATTTATCTAAAATATTTTGAGAAACTTTATTGTTGGAAAACTCAGCACTTTTTAAAATTATTTTTGAGTTTTTTACAGCTGTTAAAATTTTGCTCCAAAGTTCAATTACTTGATTGTTTATTTTGGCGTATTGGTTGAAACAACCAAATGTAATAAATTTATTTTTCTTTGCTGGTAAATCAGAGGGCTGCAAATTGTAATCGGGAATTGATAAGGACTGTGATATTTTTGGCAATCTAATAACCTTTTCTGAATAGAATTTATCGTCACTTTGGGGATTTAGTATTTCGCTGCTTATAAAATAATCAATTTCAGTTATTCCAGATGTTCCTTGACCGAGCCAAGTAATTTGGATGGGTGCAGCTTTATGGAAAAAAATTGGCAATCTATTTTTTGCTGAATGGCCTTGCATATCAACGAGTAAATGAATTTTGTCTTTTTGAATTTTAGAAACAACTTCTTCATCAGACATATTATCAATTAAATTCACTAAAAATTTTTTTAAATTTTTCTGATGTTTCATCCTTTCTGTCAAAATTAGAGTAAGCAATTAATTCAAAATCATTAGATAATTTTTTTAAAGTGCTTAATGTAAAGTATCCACCCGGATGATTTCCAAAGTCAGAGGATACACA
>CACGHX010000028.1 GCA_902573065.1 uncultured Pelagibacteraceae bacterium
ATCTGGAATTGCAGGATTAACTATAGCAAACCTATTTAAAGGAAATTCTAAATTTGAAGTAATGGTCTATGAAAAAGAAAAATTATTAAGTCTCGAAGAAGGTTATGGTATACAATTAGCACCAAATAGCACATCTATTTTAAATAAAATAGGATTATCTAATATAGATAATAAAGATTTTTTTAATCCTTCTAAATTAAATTTTTATTCAAGCGATAATCAAAAGATTTGTGATTTAGATTTATCAAGATTTAATTCTGAGAAATCTAAATACACAACTTTAAAAAGATCGGTTTTAATAGAATTTTTAAAAAATAAATTATTTTCTAATAATCTTAAGTTTGGAAAAGATGTTAAAAAAATTTCAAAGATTAAAGAAAAACTCTTAATTAATTTTAAAGATAATTCAAATGATCTAGTGGATTTCATAGTTGTTTCAGATGGCGTCTTTTCAAATACAAAATTAATTGCAGAAAATAAAAGTATCCTACCAATTTATAATGGATCAATTGCAATAAGAACGATCCTTAAAAATTCACCAGAGCCCAACTATGACAAAAACAGTATATCCCTAGTCATGCTTAAAAATGCACATATCGTAATCTACCCAATTAACAAAAAAGGCGAATTTAATGTTGTTTGTATAATACGTCAAAAATTATCTAATAATATTGATTTGAAAGCACTAATTAAAAAAGAAATAATTTCGCAAAATAAAAATTTGGAAAACCTTTTTGATAACCAATTGGAATATTGGCCAATTTATACTTCAAAAAAACCTTCAAAATCGATTTATGAAAATTTATTTTATATAGGAGACGCTTTTTATACGTTTCCTCCTACTATGGCCCAGGGCGCCTCCCAGTCAATCGAGGCTGCTAATGAATTATTTAATTTATTATCTAAAGATAATAAACATACACCAGATCTTTTTTTCAAAAAAAGGCTAGAGAGAACAAAAGTTATTGATCGAAGATCTAAATTGAATCATCATATATTCCATTTTTCTAATCCAATCTTAAAAACGGTTAGAAATAAATCTTTAAAAATAATGTTAAAAAACAATATTTTTTTAAATAATTATATTGGAAAAATTTATAACTAATTAAGTATTTTTTGATATCAATCTTTGTCTTAAATTATCTATAGAAACTGAGTTTCCTTTTATATTGCAATACCAATACGTCCAACCGTTATAACTTTCAGTTCCCATGATTTTAGCTGCTACTCTGTGAATTGATCCTTCATTACCCTTATGTTTTAAACTTCCATCAGCCATTATTTTTGCATTAAATTTTCTTTTTTGATCAAATAATACAGATCCTGGTTTTATAATACCCATTTCAACCAGAGAACCAAAAGGTATCCTAGGTTTAGATTTATTATTCTCAACAGTATCAAGATAATTATCTTCAATTACTTTAGTCTGGTTAATTCTCTTATTGGCTGCACCAAAATATTTTTTATCTTTTTCAATACCAAAATACTTTCTACCAAGTTTTTTTGCAACTACAGCTGAGGTTCCTGTACCTATGAATGGATCACATATTAAGTCGCCTTTATTTGTTGTTGCTAATATAATTCTATGCAACAAGGCCTCAGGTTTTTGTGTTGAATGAATTTTCTTTCCATTCTTTTTTAGTCTTTCTTTTCCATTGCAAATAGGGAGTGTCCAGTCAGATCTCATTTGTAAATCATCATTAAAGCATTTTAAGGATTGATAATTAAATGTATATTTTGATTTTTTACTTTTTGATGCCCAAATTAATGTTTCATGTGCATTTGTAAATCGTGTTCCTTTAAAATTTGGCATTGGATTATTTTTTCTCCAAATCACATCGTTCAAAATCCAATAATTTAAGTTTTGAATATGATAACCAAGTCTAAAAATATTGTGATAAGTACCTATTACCCACATAGAACCATTATCCTTTAAAATTCTTTTGCATTGTTTTAACCATTCTTTGGAAAACTCATCGTAATGTTTAAAATTTAAAAAACGATCCCACTTATCATTAACACCATGAACTCTGCTATTATCGGGTCGTTTTAATTTTTCACCAATTTGCATGTTGTATGGAGGGTCAGCAAAAACTAAATCAAAAGTTTTACTAGGAATTTTTTTTAAAACTTCTAAAGACTCGCCGTTGATAATCCTGTTGCAAAATTTCGTCATTTAATGAATTCAACCCGAAATTGAATCTTCAGTCAATTTTTTTTTTAGAAAAAAAAGAGTCTATCGTGTGTAAAAATTTCTTATTTAGACAAGATGTTGTGTACTGGTTTATAGCTTCTTCGATGATAGCTAGTAACACCAAATTTCTTTAATGCGTTTAAATGTTGGAAGGTTCCATAGCCAAAATTTTTATGCCATTTATAATTTGGAAATCTTCTACTCAACTTTATCATATAAAGGTCTCTATAAACTTTTGCTACAATCGATGCTGCAGATATACATTTAATTTTCTGATCACCTTTAATTATTGTTTTAAAATTCTTCATTTTTTTAGGGGCGTGTACACCATCGATTAGGTATAAATCTGGTTTTTTTTTCAATTTATTTACTGCTCTTTCCATCGAAAGCATTGAGGCGTTTAAAATATTATATTTATCTATTTCGCTGACAGTAGCTATACCTATTGAGAACCAAGAATTTTTTTTAATATGGTCTGCTATATATATACGGTTCTTAAAAGATATCACCTTGGAGTCTTTCAATAATTTCTTTTTAATATTTTGCTTTAAAATAACTACACATGAAACAACAGGTCCGGCTAAACATCCTCTTCCAACCTCATCAATACCCGCAAGTATCTTATTAGACATTTAAATTTATTTTAAGTTCAGAAATTTTCTTTCTAATCATTTTTAGATCTTCCCAAGCATATTTTTTCTGATCTGGTTGTCTCATTAAAAAAGCAGGATGAAAAGATGCAATTACATTTGTTTCAATATCGCCAATTTTTTTATATATCCACTTGCCCCTTGCTTTAGATATGACGATTTCATTACCTATAATTGCATTAAGGGCTGTACTGCCAAGTAACAATAATATTTTGGGGTTTACTATTTCTATATGTTTTTTTAAAAAGGGAAGATATCTACCTATTTCTTCATCAGTTGGCTTCCTATTTTGTGGAGGTCTGAAATTTACAACATTCGATATGTAAACATTTTTTCTATTTAATTTTATTGATTCAAGCATTTTATCTAGAAGTTTACCTGCTCTTCCAACAAATGGTTTACCCTCTTTATCTTCATTTGCTCCAGGACCTTCACCAATAATCATAATTCTAGAAAATGGATTTCCATCAGAAAAAACTAAATTGGTCGCGTTTTTTTTCAGTTCACAATTTCTAATTGATTTTATCTTATCTTTTAGATCAGATAGCAAATTCTCTTTTCCATTTTTACTCATGAGTGAATTATTATTACTAACTTTTTTATACCTATTAAGTGCTTTATTGTCATAC
>CACGHX010000029.1 GCA_902573065.1 uncultured Pelagibacteraceae bacterium
AAGCATAACGTCAACAAAAGGTGTTACATTTATTTCGCTCATTGGTTCTTTTTTTGAGCGGTTCATTATAAAAGCCATAATAAAATTTAAATTATTGATAAAAATCTTTTAGAAAAATTATCTACTCTTGCAAAATATCTTTGTGAGTCACTGTTAAACTTATTGTATGCAATTACTGCAGGTATAGCTGCTAACAAACCAAGGGCAGTTGCAAATAAAGCTTCTGCTATTCCAGGAGCGACTATTGCTAAACTAGTATTTCTGGAGATAGCTATTGATTGGAATGAATTCATAATTCCCCAAACAGTTCCAAAGAGACCTATGAATGGAGCAGTTGAACCAATTGTAGCGAGATATGTAAAGTTTTTCTCAATACTTTTCAATTGATTGTCGATTGAAACTTCAATTACTCTTTCTACTCTCGCACTTTGAACTGCGGTTGATTTTGATCTTGTTTTAATTACTTCATTCATAGCTGATTTAAATATAATTGTGAGTGGATCTTCAGATTTTTGTGGTAAGTTTTTATAAAAAGCCTCAGCAGATTTTGATTTCCAAAATTTATCTTCGAATGATTTTGTTGAAATATCTATTCTTCTAAATAATCGAACTTTATCGAATATTAATGCCCATGAAAAAATTGAACTAGCAATAAGAATTAATATAACAGCTTTAACGACAAAGTCAGCTCTTAAGAAAAGTTTCCAAAGTGAAAAATCTGTGGCTCCACCTAACCCTACAGCTTGAGTTGCTATTTCTTGTTCCATTGTTGTTAATTACGTATAGAATGTGTCATCAATTTGGCACAAAAGTTCTGAAACAAGGATTAATTATTAAATTGTGAACGGCAATCTCTAAAATATCTAGCTATCAAAATAGCGTCCGCTTTATTTACATCCTTTTTCTTAGTGAGCCTTGAGGATATCGAAGGATACATTTCGATAACTTTTGTTCTGCTAGCATCTTTAGATGAATTAATGAGTTCAAAATGCTTTTTCCATTTTGCTGGTCTTACATAGAAAATGGGAAGTTTTAATGCTGCACAAATGCCTTTTATAGATCCAAAGGTTTGTCCAAAATTAAACATACTAGTAACACCTTGACCTGGCATAGCACTGACTTGTTCTACTATCACGAATGTGTCCTCATTTTTTAAAACATGTTCATTTATTATGTTAACTAATTGAGCGCTGTTTAATTGATTTTTGTTTTTTTTTCCTTCTGACATTATAGGCATATCAAATATATCGTAGATTTTTAAATCATCTAAAACGGCTATTCCGCCACTTAACCCAGGATCTATTCCAATTATTCTCATATATAAATGCTACACAAGTTTACAATTATGGAAAACTTTTTGAATGTCGTCATCTCCATGTAACAATTCAAGCATATTTTCAAAATCTTTTGATTCTTCTTTAGATATATCAATAAAGCTATTAGCTCTCCACTCTATACCTGAGTAAATTAAATTTTTAACAGATTTCAATAGAGTGTTTTTAACCTTATAAAAATCATCTTTTTTAGTAATTATTTCATGACAATCATTCAAAGACATACAATCGTTTGATCCAGCATATATTGCAAGTTCAAGAGCTTTTTCATCTGAAATGTCTTTTTTTGATAATTGTATAACACCACAATTATAAAAATAATGTGTTGTAGATCCTGAGCTTCCTAAACTACCCCCGTGTTTTTGAAGAGTTGTTCTTATACTTCCTGCAGTTCTATTTTTATTTTCTGTTAAAGTCTCAATTATTAATGCAATATTTTGCGGACCAAAACCTTCGTATCTTAAATTTTCGTAATTTTTATTTTTGTCCATTTCTGATTTGCTAATTGCTCTTTTAATATTGTCCTTAGGCATATTTGCGTCTTTAGCAGTTTCAATAGCAGCTCTTAATCTTGGATTTGATTGAGGATCTTTTGAGCCAAGTTTGGCAGCAACTGTTATTTCTCGAGAAATTTTTGAAAATATTTGGGATCTTAATTTATCCTGTCTTCCTTTTTTGTGTTTTATACCCGCCCAATGTGAATGACCAGCCATAATTTAAAATTTCTGTTGTAATACACCGCCCAAAATAATTGGTTTAGCTTCAATAGCTAAACCAGTTTTTTCATCCGCTGTAACGAGTAGTCCTGAAATTGTTGCCCCTCCTAAAGCAGGAAAATGTTTTTTGGTTGAACTATCTCTTAAAAATTTATTAAGTGAATTATCTCTATTCATTCCAATCACAGAATTATAATCTCCACACATACCTATATCAGTTTGGTAGGCTGTGCCTTTTTCCATAACTCTGTAGTCTGATGTTGGCACATGTGTATGTGTTCCTACTAGAATAGTCACTTTACCATCAAAAAAATATGCCATAGCCATTTTTTCGCTGGTAGTTTCTCCGTGCATATCAACTACTATAAAATCAGCGTTTTCTTTTAATTTAATTTTTTCAATAAACTTTTTTGCAGTTTCAAAAACATCTTCGCTTTTTTTCATAAAAACATTTGCCATTAAATTAATAACTGCAACTTTTTTATTATTTTTTGATTTGAAAATACCATAACCTTTACCCGGAACTGGTTTAAGGGAATTTTCAGGTCTAAGTAATCTTTTCTCATTTTCAATAAACTCCATTGTCTCTTTTTGATCCCAAATATGATTTCCGGATGTGATAACATCTGTGCCAGAATTAAAAATATCATCTGAATTTTTTTTGCTTATACCTACTCCATCGTCAGCAGCATTTTCTCCGTTTACAACTACAAAATCAACTTTCTTATCATTTATAATTTTTGGTAATCTTTCTTTGATAGCTTTTACTCCAGATGGGCCCATAACATCTCCTAACACCAGTATTTTCATAGAATTAAAAAATTCCTTTTTCTGTTAATATATAATCCAGTTTCACATCATACTTTGATG
>CACGHX010000030.1 GCA_902573065.1 uncultured Pelagibacteraceae bacterium
GGATATCGTTTTAAGAAAAGAGTATTTAAAATTCATTAATTATTGGCTTATAAGTCTATTAATTTTTATTGCCATAATCGTAATTGTTGGCGGTTTAACAAGATTAACCGACTCTGGTTTATCTATTACAACCTGGGATGTTGTATCAGGTATTTTGCCCCCATTAAATAGCAATGAATGGGAAATAGTTTTCGATCTTTATAAAGAGATACCTCAGTTTTACCTTTTAAATCAAAGTATGACACTCAACGAGTTTAAAGTGATTTATTATTGGGAATATATTCATAGAGTTTTAGGAAGAATATTAGGATTATTATTTTTAATACCATTTATTTACATATATTTAAAAAAAATTTTAAATAATAATTATAATTGGAATTTTTTTGTTTTATTTTTATTAATTTTACTCCAAGGAACAGTTGGATGGTACATGGTAAAAAGTGGTTTAGTAGAAAACACTACAGTAAGTCATTATAGATTGGCTATTCATTTAAACTTAGCATTGATATTATTTTCAGCAATTTTTTGGTATTTATTAAATATTAAGAATAAAAAAAATAAGATATTTTTCAATTTTAATAATAATTTTATTTTACCTAAAATATTTATTTTTTTAGTTTTTTTACAAATTACTTTCGGTGCATTTACATCAGGATTAGATGCAGGAAAAGTTTATCAAACCTGGCCCCTAATGAATAATTATTTTTTTCCAGATGACTTATCCTTAAGGGATATTGTTTTTCCAGAAATATTTAATGAACCATCATTCGTTCAATTTGTACATAGAAAGCTTGCTTACGTAATTTTTTTATATGTCTTAGTAATATCTTTTTTAACTTTCTACAAAAAGAATAAGGACATGTATAATTCAGTTTATTTTCTTCTAGCAATGATTCTTGTCCAGATAATACTTGGAATTTTTACACTTTTAAGTGGGGCATATATTTTAATCGCCTCTTTGCATCAAATTTCAACAATACTATTACTCATTTCCTCGATTTATTTTTATTACAAGTCTCTCAAAACATAGTTTATATTGACATCGTAATTAATAACTAGTAATTATCGCCAAGTTTTATGACACCATTTATAAAAAAAAAAGATATAAAAAATAATTGGTATTTAGTAAATGCCACAGACATTGTTGTTGGAAGACTTGCAGCTTATATTTCCAAGGTATTGAGAGGGAAAAATAAAGCCATGTATAATCCTAATCAGGATAATGGAGATTTTGTTATTGTCACAAATATTGATAAAATTAAGTTTACGGGAAAAAAATTTGAAAATAAAAAATATTACAAACACACTGGTTATCCTGGAGGTATAAAAGATATTTCTCCTCAAAATTTGAAGGCTAAAAATAAGTCACAGGATATTTTAAAATTTGCTGTTAAAAGAATGCTTCCAGGTGGTCCTTTAGCAAAAAAACAGTTAAGTAAGCTTAAAATTTACCATGGTGATGAACATCCTCACTCAACACAAAATCCAATAGAAATTAAATTTTCAAAAATAAATAAAAAAAACATCGTTAAAATATAATGGAAACTACAACAATTAATAAAAATATCTCTAATAAAATAAAACTTGATTTTAAAGAAAGTAACTATGCTACTGGCAGAAGAAAAAGATCAATCGCTAGAGTATGGATTAAAAAAGGCTCAGGTAAAATTTATGTAAATGGAAAAGATATGAATCAATATTTTAAAAGACCAGTCCATCAATTGATTGTAGTTATGCCGCTGCAAGAAACAAATGTAATAAATAAATTTGATGTAAAATGTCATGTTAAAGGTGGTGGTTTATCTGGACAAGCAGGAGCAATCATTCATGGTATATCTAGAGCTCTTATTAAATCAGATGCGAATTTGAAAAAAACTTTAAAAAAAAACAAGTTTACCACAAGAGATTCGAGAAAAGTTGAAAGAAAAAAATACGGACACAAGAAAGCACGTAGAAGTTTCCAATTCTCTAAGAGATAATTCTCTCATTACTATTAAAATTAAAAGTGATATAAATAATTTATGTCAAAAAAAAAGATTAAAATTGCTATAGCTGGTGCTACGGGTTACGTTGGTTTGGATTTAATAAAATTTTTATCAAAACACCCAATGGTAAAAATTAAATATTTGTGCGCTCAAAAAAAAATTGGTAAAAATATTCAATTATTCAACAAAAAATTACCAAAAAAATTGCCCTTAATCTCGAATTTGAAATTAGTGAATTGGGATAGTGTTGATGTACTATTTTGTGCTTTGCCTAATGGTGAAGCCCAATTATTATCAAAAAAACTGATAAATAAAAATCTTCATATTATTGATTTATCAGCCGATTTTAGATTAACAAATACTAATGAATATAAAAAATTTTATGGAAAAAATCACAAGGCAAAAAATTTAATTAATCAATCAATTTATTCAGTGAGTGAGTTTACCAAAAATAGAATTAATCAATATAAGATTATTTCATGCGCAGGCTGTTATCCTACCTCTATACAGTTACCATTATTACCACTTATTAAAAAAAATCTTATTAGTAATAAAAATATTATAATAGACTCTAAATCTGGTTATTCAGGCGCAGGAAAAAATTTAAAAAAGAAGTTTAAACATAAAAACATTTTTTCTTCAATTCATGCATACGGTATTTTTAAGCATAGACACACAAGCGAA
>CACGHX010000031.1 GCA_902573065.1 uncultured Pelagibacteraceae bacterium
ATTCTTAAGTTTCGCTGGCTTATAAGATGAAGCAGCTGTTTGTCCTTTTACAACTCCCTCTGTACTTTCAATTTCACACTCTATATTGGTAGGTAAATCTATAGAAAGAGGATTCTCCTCTAAGAAAGAAATTGTTACTTTTAAATTCTCAGTCAAAAGTTTTATTTTATCACCTAACAAATCTTTTTTTATTGAAATTTGTTCAAAGCTTTCAGGATCCATAAAAAAACATCCATTATCATCAGAGTATAAAAAATTAAATTCTTTTTCTTCAAGTTGTGCACGCTCTACATTTTCACTTGACCTAAATCTTTGATTAGATTTTGTGCCTTTTGTTAAACTTTTTAGCTCTACTTGATTAAAAGCTCCCCCCTTTCCTGGTTTTACATGTTGAGCTTTTAATACTGTCCAATAATCATTATTATGTTCAATAATCATTCCGGGTTTAATTTCATTACCTTGTATTTTCATTTATATAAAATAGTTTTATAGCTTCTTTTGGTTTTAAGCGTGGGTTATTCCAAATAAAACTTGATATTGCAAGATAATTTACTCCAAATTTTAATAAACTTTTAAAATTCTTATTATCAATTCCACCAATAGCTACTAACGGTAGGGAAGTTCTTTTTTTAGTCCAACTAATTAAATCTTTCCTTGCTTTTTTTGCATTAGGTTTCAATTTTGATTTAAAAAATGATCCTAAGGCTAAATAATTTGGTTTTTCTTTAATTGCATTTAAAATTAATCTTTTTGAACCATGGCATGTAATACCAATAATTTTTTTTTTTAAAACATCTCTAGCACTATTTATGGTGCCGTCTGATTGCCCAATATGACATCCATCAGCATTTATATTCTTTGCTATTTTAAAAGAGTCATTAATTAAAAATTTTACTTTATACTTTTTTGTTATTTTCCTAATTTTTTTCCCAATATTTAATATTTTTGAAGCCGAGTAGTCTTTTAGCCTCAATTGGAAAAACATTACTTTATTACTAGATAAAACTTCCTCTAAATCTAGGTAAAAACTTGGCTTTATTTTATTTGGAGATATTAAATATAAAAATTTTCTCAATTTTATGCAGCAAAATTTTTTTCAAACTTTTCTTCCCATTTACCTTCAGTTGATGCACTATTCATTTTAGCTCTGTGATCAAAAACTTTTTGAATATTTTTTGTATCTTCCATAGATTTTGACCAAGTTTTTAGAGCAGATTGTTGTAACGCTCTTCCGTAAGAAAATGTAAAATTGAAATTAGTATCGTTAATTTTATTTATTGCGTTCAAATTTTTGGTTGCTTCTACCTCGCTTTGTCCCCCAGACAGAAAAGCAACACCGGGAACTTCTTTGGGCATAGTTTTCTTTAAACAATCAAGAGTTTTCTTTGCGATCTCATCTGTATTGGCTTTTTTCTTACAACTTGAACCGGGAAGTATCATGTTAGGTTTTAAAACTGTTCCTTCTAGTTTAACATTATTAATTTTCAATTCTTTAAAACATTCAATTAAAACTTTACTAGTAACTTCATAACATTTATCAATTGTGTGATCCCCATCCATTAAAACTTCTGGTTCAACTATTGGAACCATTTTAGCTTCCTGAACAATAGCTGCATATCTTGCTAAGGCATGTGCATTTGCTTTTATACACTGCTCACTAGGTTGATTAGATGAAATAGAATACACAGCTCTCCATTTTGCAAATCTTGCCCCCAGTTTGTAATACTCGTCCATTCTGTCCTTTAAACCATCTAGTCCCTCAGTTATTTTTTCACCACTTGAGCCTGCTAACAGCTTTACTCCTTTATCAACTTTTATACCCGGAATTGATCCATTTTTTTTTATAAGTTCAGGTATTGGAATTCCTTGACTTGAACTTTGTTTAATTGTTTCATCATATAATATAACTCCACTTATTGATGATTTCATTGCACTAGAAGTAAATAATGTTTCTCTAAAATGAAGCCTATTTTTTTCATTAGACTCTATATTTACACTTTTTAATCTTTTACCCATAGTGCCGGTGCTTTCATCTGCAGCCAGTATTCCTCTTCCTTTAGCCACCATTAATTTTGCAATTTCTTCTATTTTCATGTGTTTATTTTTTTAGTACTTTTATACCAGGGAGCTCCTTTCCTTCAATAGACTCGAGAAATGCACCACCGGCTGTTGATAAATGTGTAAAAACTTTTCTAAACTCTACATTTTTTAAAGCAGCTATTGTATCTCCACCACCAACAATTGAAATTAAAGATTTGGTGTCCGTGTCGGTACTTATCTTTTTAGCAATGGATAAAGTGCCTTTAGAAAAATTTTTATTTTCAAAATATCCAGCAGGACCATTCCAAAAAACTGTTTTTGAAAGTTCTACAGTTTTATTTATTAATTCAATCGTTTTTTCACCAATATCCAAAATTATATCTTCTGATTTTATCTCATTCAAAGATTTAGGTTTTGGAAGACCATTTAAATCATTCGAAACTACGCAATCTACGGGTATTATAATATTACAATTATTTTTTTCTGCGGAAGAATATATACTTTTAATAATGTCTTCAGTTCCTTTTTCCAATAGAGAGGCACCCACGTTTAATCCATTAAATTTTAAAAAATTATTCGCCATCGC
>CACGHX010000032.1 GCA_902573065.1 uncultured Pelagibacteraceae bacterium
TTTCGTTTACCTTGCTAGAAAAAATATCGATTTTTTTTTCGATTAAAGTGGGTATGAGTTTTACTATACTCTCAGTTATATCTTTAATTCTATCTTCCTCGTTCTCATTAAAATCTTCTAAAACATGAGTATCAACCTTTTTCCCATTTTTAGGATGTCCTATACCAATTCGCACTCTTGAATAATCTTTTCCAATTGATTTATCAATTGACTCAATACCGTGGTGACCAGCACTACTTCCGCCAAATTTAGCTTTAACTTTTCCTAAGTCTATATCTAAATCATCGTGGAAAACAAAAACGTTTTTTGCATCTATCTTAAAATAGTCAATAAGCTCTTTAATACATGTTCCTGAATTATTCATAAATGTTAAAGGCTTAATTGCATAAACTTTTTTGTTATCAATATTACCTGTAGTTAAAAGTCCTTTAAATTTTGGTTTTTGTTTTGAAAGGCTGAACTGCTGGTTTATTGCATCAATTACTTTAAAACCTATATTGTGTCTGTTGTTGTCGTAATTTGGTCCTGGGTTTCCTAAACCCACTAATAAAAGCATATAAATTTATTTTTTTTCTTGTTTTTTTTCTCCAGCAGGTTTTTTATCTCCAGCAGCTTCTTTTCCTTTGTCATCTTTTTTAGCTGCCTCACCTTCTTTAGCTGGTGTAGTTGCTTCTCCGCCTTCTGCAGCTGTTGCAGTTTCACCTTCTGCGCCTTCAGCTGGTACTTCCTCAGTAGGTTTTTCTGGTTCTTTTACAATTGTTGGTGCAGCAATAGTTGCTACTACGAAATCCCTATCCGTAATTGTTGGCTTTGCATTTTCAGGAAGTTTAACAGATGAAATTTTTATACTTGCACCGATTTCAAGATTAGCTAAATCAACTATTAGATTTTCAGGGATATTTTCAGCCGAACAACTTAGCTCAACTTTTCTTCTCACAATATTTAAAACACCGCCACTTTTCAGTCCTGGACAATCTTTATTATTTTTAAAAATTACTGGAATTTGCAAAATTATTTTTGAACCTTTGCTCACCCTCATAAAATCAATATGAATTGGTTTATCAGATATAACATGGTAAGAAATGTCCCTTGGAATAACCTTTTCCGTTTGTCCATCAATATTTAAATCGATTATTGTTGAAAGAAATGAGTCTGAATTAAAAACTTTATTTAAAAGTTTTTCATCAACACTGATTTTTAAATTTGGATTATCACCACCGTATAAAATTGCAGGAATTAACCCTTTTGATCTTAAAGAAACCAGCTCTCCAGCAGTCTTAGAATCTCTTTTGGTGGCTTTTAAATTATTTGTCATTTAAGAATGCAATTTATAACCCAACTTTGAAATAAAACAAGTGCTAATTGAATAGGCTTGATACAGATGTTGAATTCGAAATCCTCTTTATTGCCTCAGCCATAAGCTGAGAAATAGATAAAACTTGTATTTTATTGGCTTTCTTTATTTTTTTTGAATTATCAATTGTATCTGTAATTACTAATTTTTTTATTCTAGACTTTTGAATATTTTTAATTGCGTCTCCACTTAATACAGCATGAGTAATAAAAACATAAACATTTCTTGCACCTTTTTTAACTAAAGCATCAGCTGCATTTATAATTGTTCCTCCACTATCAATTATATCATCTATAATGATACAATCTTTTCCTTTAACATCTCCAATAATATTCATAACTTTAGATTTACCAGGTTCTGGCCTTCTCTTGTCAATTATCGCTAAATCAGCATTAATTTTTGTGGCCAAAGCTCTTGTTCTCTCTATTGCACCTGCATCAGGGGAAACACAAATAAAATTTTTACTTTTAATATTTTTTTTTATAAATCTTGCGAATAGTGGCGTGGTAAATAAATTGTCTACAGGCATATCAAAAAAACCTTGAATTTGACCTGCGTGTAGATCAACAGTAACTACTCTATGAGCACCTGCGTTCGTAATTAAATTAGATACTAACTTTGCGGAGATCGAGGTTCTTGGGACGACCTTTCTGTCTTGTCTTGCGTAACCAAAATACGGTATGACGGCCGTGATGCTTTTTGCAGAAGATCTTCTAAGAGCATCAATACACAATAGAAGTTCCATAAGATTATCATTAGCTGGGGTAGCGCTTGATTGTATAACGAACACACTATTGCCTCTAATATTTTCGTTAATCTCAACGTAAATCTCACCATCTGCAAATTTTTTAATATTTGTATTTACAAGTTTTGTTTTAAGGTGCTTAGATATGCTTTTGCTAAGCGTGGGATTACTTGTTCCTGATAAAATTTTCATTAGGACAATCTCTTTATACATCCAATGAAAGTGGGTTTCAATTAATTTTGTACAGTCGTTTTCTTAATAACCGATATACATCTTCCGTAGTCATTCTCTCCTAACTTTTTGGCCCTTCTATGGCTAAAATACTCTTCAGGAGATGAAAAACTATCGATGTTTATGTTATCCACTTGTAATACACCATTGTTGTTAAATTTTTTGGTTATGTAACCCCTTAAATCGAAATAAAAAGAATCATTTCTACCTTTTGAAAAAAAAATATCGTTATTCTCTGATTTTTGTTTGAAAGTTTGGTAAA
>CACGHX010000033.1 GCA_902573065.1 uncultured Pelagibacteraceae bacterium
ACTAAATCTCTTGATGGTTTCCAGATTATTTCTTTGGACACGGGTCTAAATATACATTCCCTCTTTGATTTTAATAATATTATACATGAGATCGTTTAGAGGAGTTTTAACACCATGTTTTTTTCCAATTTTTGAAACAGCACCACTTATAAAATCTATTTCTGTTTTTCTATTCTTCAATACATCAAATGCCATTGAGGATTTGTTAGTTTGTCTGGAGTCTACTATTCTATTAAACATTTCAAGACAGTCTTTCTCGCTGACATCTACCCCATCTGCCTTGGCAACCTGTCTAGTTTCTAAAATAATTTCTTTGCCTAGATTCCTCGACATGTCTTGATTTTTATTTGCGATATAAAGATCAGTGTGGTGAAGATCGAATATTGCAGAAAGTGGTCCTATCGCTGTAAGTGCAAATAATTTCATCCATTTTCTTCTTTTAATATCTTCTTCCGCGATAGTTTCTAAACCGTGTGATGTAAATGTTTCTGCAAGATCTTTTACCCTTTGGCTGTGGCCGCCATCATACTCTCCTATCCAAGATGGTAAACTTGCATGATTTTGAATAATGCCAGGGCCTTGAATACTAGATGCTTGAGTAGTTGATCCTCCCAAAACTTTATCTTTTCCAGCTATATTTTGCATTATTTCTTCATGTCCTATTCCATTTTGAAAAGACATGAGCATAGTTTTATCGCCTATTATATTTTTTGAATTTGTAAGTGCTTTCTCTAATGCGGTTGCTTTACACATTATAATTATGGCATCAACTGGTTGTAAGGTTTTGGGATCAGTTGTTGCTTTGATTTTTACAATTCTATCGCCACCATGACCCATCATTTTGAGACCTTTATTATTTATCTCATCAACATGGTCTTTCCACACATCAATTAAAACTACACTTAATCCTTTTTCTGCAAGCAAACCTCCGAAGAGACAGCCCATAGCGCCTGCGCCTAGTACAGCGACTTTGAGATTTTTATTAACCATTTATGCTTTCATTTTAACTTGCACGCCAAAGAAACCAGTTGGTTTTATAAGTAAGACTACTATCATCAATAAAAATGCGTAAGCATCTTTATGACTTCCGGAAATAAAAAAAGCACATGATGTTTCAAAAAGACCTACGGTGAAACCACCAACGATTGCGCCTGGCAAACTTCCAAACCCTCCAACAACTGCAGATGCAAAAGCTTTTAATAAAATTATATAACCCATATAAACTACTACTTGATATGTAGGTCCAACTAAAGTTCCTGCTAATCCTGCAAGAGCACAAGCTATTCCAAATATAATAGATATATAAAGTGGAACGTTAATTCCAACTAAGTTGGAGATTACCTTTGAGTGCGCTACGGCTCGAACACCTAAGCCCATTTTAGTTTTATTTAAAAAGAAATATAAAGCCCCTGCCACAGTAAATCCTGTAACCAACATCCATAAATATGTCATTGGCAACGTCACGCCACCTATATTAATTGGTAATCCTAAATCTGCATGAAAAGGATGTGCTGTTGGATTCCAAATTATGTAAGCTAAGTTTAATAAGACAACTGATAAGCCAAAACCACAAATAATAATTCCCATTCCAGCAACGGTATAACCACCACCTTTTTTTGTTAATGGCCTTAAAAAAACTCTCTCTATTAAAACACCAAAAAGACCCATGATTACAAATGCAAAAAATAATCCAATTACATAACCTACCCATCCGTAAGCATCAGGAAAAATTGCATAAATTAATTCTCCATCGATAAGAAAATTATAAACTGTTAAACCAGTAAATGCTCCAAGCATGAAAAATTCTCCGTGTGAAAAATTAACTACATCTAGCCCTGTATAAATTAGAGAAATTCCTACAGCTACTAGTCCGTAAATTATTCCCACAGTGATACCGATTATTAATACACCTTTAAGAGACTCTAGGTTCATATCTGGGCTCATACTGATGTATCCTAGAAAAATTAACGTAAAAACTAACATCAAAGTATTTTCAAGTTTTCTTGTAAGTTTAAAACCTTTAAACATTTGCTGTTGTACCTCCCCCACCTAAATATGAATCTTTCACAGACTCGTCGTACATCAATTTTTTAGACTCTCCCTCAACATTAATTACTCCGTCCTTTATTACATAACCGTAATCTGCAAGCAAAAGAGCCATTCTAACATTTTGTTCTACTACCAAAACTGTTAGGCCATCTTTTCTAATTTTATTAATATTTTTAAAAATATCTAAAACAATTTGCGGTGCTAGCGCTGCACTTGGTTCATCAAGCATAATCATCTTAGGATTTGACATTAAACCCCTTCCAATACAAAGCATTTGTAATTCGCCGCCTGATAAGGTTGCAGCCAACTGGCTTTTTCTTTCATTTAATCTAGGAAAATAATTAAAAACTTTTTCAATATTATCATTTAATGTTTGCTTTGATTTAAGTGTAAAACCTCCTAATCTTAAATTTTCTAAAACTGTCATAGCGGGAAAAACATCTTTTCCTTGAGTGACTTGAACCAAACCTTTTTCCACAATGTTGTGTGGCGGTAAATTTTGAATGTCTTCTCCA
>CACGHX010000034.1 GCA_902573065.1 uncultured Pelagibacteraceae bacterium
TAGTTTTGCTTAGAGACTTAGGTGCTCCTTTAGCTCCATTCAACGCTTGGCAAATAATTCAAGGCTTAGAAACTGTTGCTCTCAGAATGAAACAACATTGTGCAAACGCAGAAAAAGTTGTGAAATTCTTGGAGTCTCAGAAAAAAGTTAAGAATGTAATCTATCCTACCAATCATCAAGGTGAGATTAGGGATAGAGCTAAAAGATACATGAAGGGTGGTTATGGATCTTTAGTTGGAATGGATTTAGGCTCAAAAGAAGCTGGAGCTAAATTTATAGACAACTTAAAAATGCTTTACCATGTTGCTAATATTGGTGACGCAAGAAGCTTAGCAATACATCCTGCTTCTACTACGCACAGTCAGTTAAATGACAAACAGTTAGCTGATGCTGGTGTAACGCCAGGTTATGTGAGACTTTCTATCGGTATAGAACATCACGACGATATTATTGCCGATATTGAACAAGCATTAGCAGCGTAAATAAATTCTTTTTGATACGTCAAGTAACCTACTTGACGTATCAATCTAATAAACTACAAATTTCTAATGAAAAGAGTTTTAAAACTTTTTGTAGTAATATTCATTTTAAATCAATGTTTTGCCTACGCAGATTTTATCAAACCTGATGCTAAAATTAAGCCAGAGGAAGTAATTAAAATTCAGCTTAAGAGTTTAATGAAGAACGATGCTCCATCAAAAGATAATGGAATTAAACAAACATGGGAATTTGCACACCCAAACAACCAACGTTTTACTGGTCCATTAGATAATTTTACAAAAATGATAAAGGGTGAGTCTTATAAAATGTTAATTGGTCATATTGGCCATGAGATTTTAGAAATTGATAATGATAATAAAAGGGCTCTGTACGAAGTGATTATCTTGGGGCCAGATAAAAAATACTTTAAATTTAGATGGCAGGTTGAAAAATTTTTAGAAGACGGTCCGTTAAAAAATTGTTGGCTAACTACGGTGGTTTCTCAGCCAATTCCAATGGGGTCTTCAACCTAAATTAACTAGATGAAATCAATATTTTTTGATAATTTTAAATTGTGAAAAAAAAATACTCCATATTTAGCTTAGTAAAAAATTCTCTTTCTGATAATCAAAATTGGAAAAAGATGTGGCGTAATCCAGAACCTAGAAAATTTTATGATGTAATCATTGTTGGTGGCGGAGGACACGGTCTTGGTACAGCTTATTATCTTGCAAAAGAACATGGTCTAAAAAATATTGCTGTTATTGAGAAAGGTTGGCTTGGTGGAGGTAACACAGGTCGTAATACAACAATTATAAGATCAAATTATCTTTGGGATGAGAGTGCACATTTATACGAACATTCATTAAAGCTTTGGGAAAATTTATCCTCAGAATTAAATTATAACATTATGTTTAGCCAAAGAGGTGTTTTAAATCTTGCTCACAACGAACACGACGTTAAAGAAATTAGAAGAAGAGTAAGTGCAAATAAATTAAATGGTATCGACTCTGAATGGGTTGATCCGAAACAAATAAAAAAACTTGTTCCAATAATGAATACTGAAAATTGTAGATATCCTGTCTTGGGGGCTTCTTATCAACCACGAGCTGGCGTAGCACGTCACGATGCAGTTGCTTGGGGCTATGCAATGAGAGCAGATGAATTAGGAGTGGATATAATACAAAATTGTGAAGTTAAAAAAATAAGAACAGCTAAAGGAAAAGTACAGGGCGTTGAAACATCTAAAGGTTTTATTAGATCAAACAGAGTTGGTGTAGTTGCTTCTGGTCACACAAGTGTTTTAGCGGCAACTGCCAGAATTAAATTACCGCTTCAAAGTAAAGCTTTGCAAGCATTAGTGTCTGAACCAATTAAACCTGTAATCAATACAGTTGTTATGTCGAACGCTGTACACGCTTATGTAAGTCAATCTGATAAAGGTGAGCTTGTTATTGGTGCAGGAACTGATGGATATAATTCTTATACTCAAAGAGGTGGATATAATATTATTGAAGATACGATCAGAGCAATAGTTGAGCTCTATCCGATCTTTGGAAAAATGAAAATGCTCAGACAATGGGGTGGTATTGTTGATATAACTCCAGATGCAAGTCCAATACTTAGTAAATGTGAAGTAGAAGGATTAGGACAAGATTCTCCATAATACGCTCTAGTTTTTTCATCCGTTAACTTTTCAAAGTTTTTAGGATCTTTTGGATCAGCAAATCTCACTTCAATACCTTGCATACTTAAAGTATTTTTAAATAAGTTTACCGTTCCCCCATATAGATCGGTTGATGAGACTATATTATCTCCTGCCTGACAAACATTCTGAACACAAAAAGCAGATGCTGCCTGGCCAGACCCAACTGCTACAGCAGCTAGACCTCCCTCTAATGCAGCAACTCTTTTTTCAAGAACGTCGCAAGTAGGATTCATAATTCTTGTATAAATATTACCAAATTCTTTCAG
>CACGHX010000035.1 GCA_902573065.1 uncultured Pelagibacteraceae bacterium
ATGATTTTTGTTTGAAATCAAATTTAAGAGTCTCTGAAGAATTAAAGTTATTAATAATACTTATTTTTTCAAGTGCTTTTAGTTGATTAAAGTAGTTTATAAATAGGAATATAAATAAAATTAAAGTTATATTTTTTTTTAACAAAAAACTATAAAACCTCTCGTTTACCAACATGGTTTGCTTTACTAACTATTCCATTATCTTCCATTTGATCAATTATTCTAGCAGCTCGGTTATAACCTATTTGAAGTTTTCTCTGTAAAAAACTAGTTGATGCTTTTTTTTCTGTTTGAACAATTTTAAGTGCAGAGTTATACAATTCATCATTTCCATCCCCTGATAAACCTTCAGCTTTTTCACTTAAATTAATTGTTGTTATCTCGTCAATATAATCTGGTTCACCCTGTGATCTTAAAAAACTATTAACTTTTTCTATTTCACTTTCAGAAACATATGGACCATGAATTCTAAAAATTTTGTTGGCTGACGACATGAATAGCATATCACCTTTTCCTAAAAGTTGCTCAGCTCCTTGCTCTCCTAAAATTGTTTTACTATCAATTTTTGAACTTACTTGAAAAGATATTCTGGTAGGAAAATTTGCTTTAATTGTGCCTGTTATCACATCTACACTAGGTCGTTGAGTGGCCATTATAATATGAATACCAGCAGCTCTTGCCATCGCTGATAACTTCTGAACATATCCCTCGATTTCTTTACCGGACACTAACATTAAATCTGACATTTCGTCTACAACAACAACAATGTAAGGCATTTTGAGTTTGTGTTTTTGGTTGTATCCGTCAATATTTTTCACACCATCCGAACTCATTAATCTGTATCTACTTTCCATTTCTTTAACAGTCCAGCTTAACGCCGATGTAGCTTTTTTTGCATCTGTAATTACAGAGGTCAATAAGTGAGGAATCCCCTCGTAAGACGACAGTTCTAACATTTTTGGATCAATAAGAATAAATTTACAATTATCAGGACCGTGCTTATATAATAGTGACATAATTATACTATTGATACAAACCGATTTACCTGATCCGGTGGTACCAGCCACTAAAAGATGTGGCATTGACGTAAGATCAACTGTTATAGGAATTCCTGAAATAGTTTTTCCAAGAGCTATTGGTAAACTATTTTCTTTTTTGCTAAAATTATCGGAGGATATTATTTCTGAAAGATATACGTCATCTCTTTTAGTGTTTGGAATTTCTATACCAACAGTGTTTTTTCCAGGTATCACAGACACTCTTGTAGATACAGAACTTGTATGACGGGCAATATCATCAGATAAATTAATGATTTTAGAAACTTTTACCCCCGGAGCGGGTTCAAATTCATATAAAGTCACTACTGGACCATTACTAATTTTTTTAATTTTACCTTGAACACCAAAATCAAGAAGTATTTTTTCTAAAAAATCTGGCTCAATGTTTTTGGTGCCTGACTTTGTAATAGATAAACTTTTATTTTTTTCTAAAAGAGAAAGAGAAGGTAATTTATATTTGTTGGTTTTTGTTTCTGAATTTTTAACTTTAAAACTAAAGGATTGTTGTTTCTCTTGACCTAAATATACATCGTCCTGAATCTTATCCTCTAGCTCATCCTGAGCCATTGTTTTACTGTCATTAATTTGTTTATTTTTTGTGAAAAATCTAAAAATTTTTAAAAAATTAATTGATGAACCTAAAATAAAAAAAGTTAAGGTTAAAAAAAGAAGACCGATTTTAAAGTATTCACTCTCAATTATTGGAAAAAAACTGCTAAAGAAACTATAGCTTCTTTCACCAACAAATCCAGAATTACCATTATCGATTAACCAAAATGAATTATTAAAACTTGAATAGACGAATAAGCAGCCAAAGAAAAGACTTGCACAAAGGTAAAATGATTTCGCTAATAAATTTTCTATTTTTTTATTTATAATTAAATTTATTCCCCAAGACAAAATGCAAATACCAATTGCAAATGACATTAATCCAAAACTTTGAAGAAAAAAGTCTGCTGTTGCATTTAAATAATAGTAGAAAATATTAATAACCTCATCACCTTCTGCTCTGTATATCAATGTTGTGTTTTCTGGCGAATAAAGGGCCAAAGTGAATGTAAATAAGAAACATAAAACAATTAAAATTAGGCCAAATAACTCAATTAGACGCCTTTTCATAAAACTTGCGACATTGCTTAATAAACTATTTAATTGCATTTCTCGAATCACCTAGTTTACTTTGTATCATTTATATAAAATTGATAAAATTCATAAAAATATGAAAAAACAAAAAATTTGTGTCATTGGAGATGGATTATCAGGTTTAACAGCAGCCCTGGCTCTTAGTAATTTGGATATTGAAGTAGATTTTATTTCTAAGAATATAAAAGAAAAAAAATCTAGTGATCCAAGAATTTC
>CACGHX010000036.1 GCA_902573065.1 uncultured Pelagibacteraceae bacterium
ATTGCTTTCTCTTCAATAAAAAAATTAAATTTAAAGATATATACATTAAGTTTAATATTTATATTAGTACTTACTTCAATAATTTTTTCAGGAAATCGAATGCCTTTAATTTTATTCATAATAAGTATTATTTTAGTAATGTTAACTAATAAAACAATTAAAAGATTTTTATTACAAATTATTATTTTGATTTTTGTTATTTCGTTTGTAACGATTAATTCAAACGATAAACTAAATAGATATTATAAAACATTTTACAACCAAACAGAAAATATAGTTTCATATTATGTATACAAAGTAACTGGTATAGGTTCAAAAACTCCTTTTAAAAGAACACCAAATTACATTTACGAATTTGACTCTGGAATATCTACTTTTAAATTAAATAAGTATTTAGGAGGTGGTGTTAAATCATTTAGATTTAATTGTCCAAAAAGAAAAATTACGAATAGGGAAAGAACCACTTGTAATATGCATCCGCACAATTATTATTTAGAAATTTTAACAGACCTAGGCTTATTTGGTTTTTTAATTTTTTCTATTATGACAATTCTGGTTATATTTAAATCTTACAGAAATTTATTTGACTTTAAAAATAAGTATATTTTTTCTCCTTTTTTTTATGTTTTTTTGATGGAAGTTTTTCCTATAAAATCTTCTGGGAGTTTTTTTACTACAAACAACGCCGTAATAATCTTTTTTAGTTTGGCAGTTGTTGCAAGTTTTTGTTCAAAAGACAGAGTTATTGGCGGTCCCACGGGGAATCGAACCCCGATTAGATGATTGAAAACCATCTGTCCTAACCGTTAGACGATGGGACCTAGTTATATTTTGACTTATTAACAGAAATATCATCGATAATAAACTCTACATTTTTTTTTCCCTTCCATTCGTTAAGAGACAATTTGCCAAAAATATTAATTTTTTTTCGATTTTTCGCAAATAAGTAAGCTTCTAAATCTGTTTCAACTGCGTTAAATGTGACACTTTTTACTACTGAACCATCCTGGCCTACCAATATCGATTTTATGTGTTTGTCTCCAACTATTGTTGATTTTATTAACTCTAAATTTTCGATGACAAATTTTGGTTCTGGATTACCTGACCCAAAAGGAGATAAAGAGTTTATTTCATTATAAAAGTCATGATTAACCGCGGATGGGGATATTATTGAGTCAAAAAAAATCTCATTACTTTTTTTTATACCTTTTTCAATTTTTAGGAAACTTTTATTAATAAAATTCTTGAATTTTGTTATATTGTCTTCTTTAATACTAAAACCACCGGCCATTTTATGACCACCGCCCTTTAAAAGAATATTTTGCTGCACAGCGTTTATTATTATAGAGCCAATGTCAAAACCAAAAACAGATCTTGCTGATGCTTTACCAATTTTATCAACAACTGATATAATAACTGTTGGTTTATTAAATTTTTCCTTTAGTCTTGATGCTACAATTCCAATTATTCCGCTATGCCAATTATGTCCTGATAAAACTATAACTGGTTCATTATTATTGACTTGTATATTTTTCTCAATTTTATTTAATAAATCTTTTTCTATTATTTTTCTTTCGTTATTATAAATTTCTAATTCCGATGCAATTTTAAAAACTTCTTTTGAATTTTTACTTAATAGTAAATTAGCACCATGTGAACATTTTCCAACTCTTCCACCAGCATTGATTCTTGGTCCTATAATATAGCCTAAATGATATGTATTTAAGTTGCTTTCTATACCGCAAATATTTTTAAGAGTTTTAATTCCTGGATTAGATATTTTATTTATAATTTTTAAACCTTGACTAACTATTGTTCTATTTAGACCAATTAAAGGAACAACATCACATACAGTTCCTAAAGATACTAAATCAAGGTAGTTAATTAAATTAGGTTCTACAATGTTATTTTTCTCAAACCATTTTAGTTTTTTTAATCTCATATTTAAAGCGACAAGAAACATAAAACATACTCCTGCTGCACAAAGATAATTTAAATTTGATTTATCATCAAATCGATTTGGATTAATAATTGAATGAGCATTAGGAAGTTTTAGTTCTGATTGATGATGATCTAATATTATTATATCATAATTTTTTTTTTGGTATGTATTTATTGTATCAAATGACATTGTCCCACAATCAACTGTAAAAATTATACTCGATCCTTCTTTAATAAGTTTATCAAATCCATTATTCGTAGGACCATAACCTTCAGTTTTTCTATCAGGAATATAAATTGATATATTAGAACCAATATCCTTAAAGTAATTACCAAGGATTGCTGTAGATGTAGCACCATCAACATCATAATCTCCAAATATACCAATTTTTTCTTTATTAATTATAGCTTTAGATACACGATCAACACTTTTATCCATATCTTTCAAAATAAA
>CACGHX010000037.1 GCA_902573065.1 uncultured Pelagibacteraceae bacterium
TCTCGCTTATAGTGTATTTTTTTTCGAAATCAGTAATTCCTAAAATTTTTGCTCTATTAACCTCATCATCATTATTTATAACAAGTCTTGTTTGCATTTGACCTCCAAGACAATATAAAGCAGCGGCGGCGAGGACACCTTCTGGACCACCACCAATACCTAAATATATATCAATTGGTGAATTTGAATCAGCAACAGAAATAACACCTGTTACATCACCATCTTCAATAAATTTAATTTTTACTTTTAACGCTGTTAGAGATGAAATGATTTTGTCATGTCTACTTCTTTTAAGTACACAGGCAGTAAGATTATCAGGCTTAGATCCTTTTGCCTCTGCAATAAGTTTTATATTTTTTTCTACTGTATTATCTAAATCAATAATATTATTTGGATATCCTGCGCCAATTGCAATTTTTTCCATGTATGTATCTGGTGCTGATAATAAACAACCTTTTTTTGCAACAGCCATTACTGATATAGCATTAGGTAGATTCTTTGCTGCAAAATTTGTTCCTTCTAAGGGATCAACAGCAATATCCAAACTCTCTCCTTTTCCTGAACCTACTTTTTCACCAATATACAACATGGGTGCCTCGTCCATTTCACCCTCTCCTATAACAACCTTGCCCCTAATATCAATTTTGTTTAGTTCGGAACGCATTTCATCGACTGCAGCTTTATCAGCTGCAATTTTATCATTCTTTCCTTTAAATTTAGACGCACCAAAAGCTGCTCTTTCACAAACTTTTATAAATTTGTTAAGTAATTTAGGATCAATCAAATTTATATCTCTTCTATTCTGATAAACTTAGGTTTACTTACTATAAAGCTTTTTTTTGATAATGAGTTTATGCATTTTTTTAAATTTTTATCTTTAGACTTATGTGAGATCATAATAATCGACGCATATTTTTTTTGTTTTAAAGGGTTTTGAATTAATCTTTTAACAGAAATTTTATTTTTGGACATTAATTTAGTTATTTCAGAAAGAACGCCTTTTTTATCTATAACATCAAGCCTGATATAAGAAGAAAAAATTTTGTTAGACAAATCTACTGATTTAATTTTCTTTCTTTTAGAAACAGACATGGAAAAAGGGTATTTAATATTGCCTCTAAGAACAGAACAAATATCAGAAACTAGTGCTGAGGTAGTAGGACCAGGTCCAGCACCTTCCCCTTGTAGAACAGATTTACCAACTGGCTTTCCCTCAATAATAACAGCATTTAAAACACCATTAACATTGCTTAGTCTTGACTCTTTGTTAATTAAACATGGGTGCACTCTTTGAATTAACCTTCCATTAATAATCTCACTTAAGCCAAGATGTTTAATTTTATATCCTAAAAAATTTGCATTCTTAATATCGGTTTTATCTATAAAGTTTATTCCCTCAACATTAATATTTCTATTATTCACAAAACAATTAAAAGCTAGCGCTGACAGTATTTGAATTTTTGATTTAACATCGTCACCATTTAAATCAGATTTAGGGTTTGATTCAGCATACCCTAACTTTTTAGCATTATTTAAAACATCATTAAAATTCATATTCATTCTATCCATATTTGATAAAATGAAATTTGATGTACCGTTTAAAATCCCATAAATTTTTCTAGTGCTATTTGCTATTAAACCCTCTTTTAATGTTCTTATAATTGGAATACCTCCTGCAACAGCAGCCTCGTATTCAATATTGACTTTATTTTTTTCAGCGAGAAGCGCTAATTCGTCACCATACTTTGATATCAAAGACTTATTAGCTGTGACGACATGTTTTTTGTTTTTAATTGAATTAAAAACTAGTTTTTTTGCGGGGCCTTCTGAACCTCCAATTAATTCAACAACTATATCAACATCTTTTAACGTTGACGCATTTAGGTAATGATTCAACCATTTATTTTTAGGAATAGATATTTTTCTTTTTTTATTTTTGTTTTTAGTTCATTGTTCAAGTATAACTGGTGACAAAACTCAAAAAATTTATATTTGTGGTGACCATGAATGTGCTGATAAAAAAGAAATAAACAATTACTTTAAAAACAACATATCTATTGAAGTTTATACTTTATCAGACTCTCCAAAAAAAGATTACGATTTAGTTGAATTAAATATGACTAAGGAGGATAAGAATAAAATCGTATCTACGGAAATTAAAAGAAAAAAGTTTAAAGAAAGTCTTAAAAAAAGACCTAAAGTTGAAAAAGTCAAAGTTAATAAAGGTGAGATAATTACAGGAGGAAAAAGAAGGATTAACAAACCAAAAATAACTTTGGTA
>CACGHX010000038.1 GCA_902573065.1 uncultured Pelagibacteraceae bacterium
AGAGCTGATAATAAAGTTGTAAATCCAGATTATAGACCACATGATATTGATTACGATAGATATGTCACAATAAAAAATCATTTAAGAAAAATTAAATATAATCCAAAAAAAGTTTATAAATCCTCCTTTTTTAATGTCGTAGATGTTGGTTTTAATTCAATATTTTTAAAAGCAAACAAAGACCTAGTTACATTGTTAGATGCCTTTGGTTTAAATAAAAATAAAATAGATGGATACATCAAAATGACAGAAAAAAATTTCCTTAAATTATATGATAAAAAAAAAGGAACTTTTTTTTCAAAAGATGTAAAAAATAATAAAAAGATCTACATGCCATCAATAACCAATTATTTTGTATTATTTGCTGATTTGAACAATAGTAAAATTAATAACAAACTAATTGAAAATCTTAAAAAACATAACCCTAAAGAAAAATATTTTTTTTCATCAATTAAACCAAATCATAAAAGTTTTGAGGAGAAAAGATACTGGAGAGGCCCTGTCTGGATTAATTGTAACTGGTTTATTTACAAAGGATTAAAAAATAAAGATAAGTTTTTTTCTGATAAAATTAAAAATAAAACTATTGAAATATTAGAAAAAAAAGGTTTTTTTGAATATTACAGTTGTAAGAATGGTAAACCAATGGGTGCAAAGAATTTTTCTTGGTCTGCCGCTTTATATTTAGATTTAAAGTTTAATTAATTTTTCTAACGATAAAAACGTAAATTATTGAAGTTAAGAACATTACTATCGCATAAGTAGCCGTAGGTATGAGATAGGTTATTTCAGTAAAGAGTTGACTTGCTACAAATACAGCTAAAGTTCCGTTTTGAAGTCCACACTCAAGAGATATAGATTTCCTTTGTGAAACTCCGCTGGCAAGAAATTTTGCAACATAGTAACCGATAAACATCATGACAATATTTAAAACTAAAGTAATTAATCCAGCTTGTTTAATATAACCCATTATATTCTCCCACTCTTCAACCCAAATAGCAGCAAAAACAATTACAAATAAAAAAACTGAAATTCTTTCAATCAATTGAGATTTAGACATAACAAAGTTTGTTGCGAATTTTCTTATTAACATTCCAATAATTACTGGAAGAGTTACAACCAAAAACATTTTCATTGATATTCCTATCATTGAAATTTCTTTTGAAATTTCTGTAACTTCTAATAATTCTGCAGATTTAAATACAATAAATGGAACCGAAATAATGCTGATTAAACTTATAATTGCTGTTAATGAAATTGAAAGAGCCACATCTCCGTTAGCAAATTTTGTAAGTACATTAGATGTTACACCACCAGGTGCAGCGGCAATAATCATTACACCAAGAGCAATCTCTAAAGGTAAATTAAAAATTTTAAGTAGTAGAAAAGCAATAATTGGAAGCAGTATTAACTGACAAATTAATCCAACTAAAAAATCTTTTGGCTGTTTTGCTACTCTTAAAAAATCTTGACCGGTTAAACCTAATCCAAGAGCTAACATTATTAGTGCGAGAGCTATAGGCGCAATTTTTGTTACTACTTCCATTTATTAAATAAGTTTTGATATTTGTATTGATGTATCACACATACGATTTGAAAAACCCCATTCATTATCATACCAAGATAGTACTCTACTAAATTTATTTTTAACAACTTGAGTTTGGGTAACGTCAAATATTGAACTGTGTGCATCATGATTAAAATCTTTTGAAACTAGTGGCTGTTTATTAATTCCAAGAATGCCTTTTAACTCACCATCAGCAGCTTTTGTCATGGCATCATTTATACTATCAGCAGTAACATCTTTTTTTGTAACTAATGTAAAATCGATTAAAGAGACATTTGGGGTTGGAACTCTTATAGCAGTGCCATCAAGTTTTCCTTTAAGACTTGGTAAAACTAAACTCATTGCTTTTGCAGCTCCTGTTGATGTAGGTATCATTGCTCCCTCAGTAGATCTTGCTCTTCTTAAATCTTTATGGAGAGTATCTAATAATTTTTGGTCTCCTGTATAACTATGAATAGTAGTCATGTAACCATACTCAATACCAAAACTATTCTCCAAAACCATTGCAACTGGAGCTAGGCAATTTGTTGTGCAAGATCCATTGGAAATAACATTGTGCTCTTTTTTTAAATCTTTACTATTTACTCCTTGCACAATTGTAAAATCTACATCTTTTCCAGGAGCTGATATAATAACTTTTTTTGCTCCAGCTTTTAAATGTTTGCCTGCAGTTTCTTTATTCAAAAATAA
>CACGHX010000039.1 GCA_902573065.1 uncultured Pelagibacteraceae bacterium
ACAAAAAGCAAATTCGGGGCATCCAGGTATGCCAATGGGTATGGCGGATGTCGCGACTGTGCTTTTTAAATACTACCTGCGGTTTAATCCTAAAAATCCTAAATGGATCAATAGAGATAGATTCGTACTCTCTGCGGGACATGGATCAATGCTCTTATACTCTCTTCTATATTTAACAGGATATAAAAAAATTAAAATTGAGGACATTAAAAACTTCAGACAAGTAAATTCAATTTGTGCTGGTCACCCTGAATACGAAGATAATTCAGGAATAGAAACTACCACGGGACCTTTAGGCCAAGGACTTGGTAATTCAGTCGGTATGGCAATCGCCCAAAAAATATTTGAAAAAAGATTTGGTTCAGATTTAATAAATAACAAAACTTATGTAATAGCTAGTGACGGAGACCTTATGGAAGGAATTAGTCACGAAGCTATGAGTTTAGCAGGGCATTTAAATTTAAAAAATTTAATTGTTTTCTTTGATAATAATAAAATTTCGATTGACGGCCCAACTTCTCTAAGCGTTTCAGATAATTATAAAAAAAGATTTGAGGGATATGGTTGGTCTTTCCAAGAAATTAATGGGCACAGTTACAAGCAAATTTCAAAGGCTATTGAAAAAGCGAATAAATCAAAAAAACCTACAATAATATCATGCAAAACAATAATTGGCTTTGGGTCTCCAAATAAGTCGGGAAAAGCTTCATCTCACGGTGCTCCTCTTGGTGAAGATGAAATAAATTTAGTTAGAAAAAAACTTGGTTGGAAATCAAAACCATTTGAAATTCCAGATAATATACTTAATGCATGGAGAGAAATTGGTCTAAAAGGAAATGATCTAGAAAAAAAATGGAAAACTAATTTAGAAAATAAGAGTGCTAAAATAAAAAATGAATTTGAGAGATTAATTAAAGGGGATTTATCATTAAACTTTGATAAAGTTATAGGCGATGAAAAATTAAAATTCTTCCAAACGAGACCAAAAATGGCAACTCGTCAATGCTCGTCTTCAGTTATAAGTGCTATTACAGATGTTCTTCCAGAATTAGTCGGTGGGTCTGCTGATCTAAGTGGTTCCAATAATACGAAAACAGAAAATTCAATTGTGATAAATGCAAAAAATTTTTCAGGTAATTATATTCATTACGGAGTAAGGGAGCATGCGATGGGTGCAGCAATGAATGGTTTAGCTCTCTATGGTGGATTGATCCCATTTGGAGGAACTTTTTTAATTTTTTCAGATTACTTGAAACCTTCTTTAAGGCTATCGGCTATTATGAATTTAAGAGTAATATATATTTTTTCACATGACTCTATTGGTCTAGGTGAGGACGGACCAACGCATCAACCAATTGAGCATTTAGAGAGTTTGAGATCAGTGCCTAATCTTAATGTTTTCAGACCGGCAGACATAAATGAAACTATCGAATGTTGGGAAATTGCTTTGAAAAGTAAAACTAATCCTAGTGCGATAGCATTATCCAGACAAAAATTACCTTATATAAGCGAACATAAATCTGGTGAAAACAAATGCTCAAGAGGAGCCTATGTTTTAAAAGGTGATACGAATAAAGCTAAAGTTTCTTTGATAGCTTCTGGTTCAGAAGTTGAGATTGCGCTAGAGGCATATGAAAAACTTAATAATGAAAATATCGACACAAAAGTTATTTCTGTACCTTGTTATGACATTTTTAACAAACAAAAAGAGGATTATAAAAAAGAAATTTTGGGTGAAAACACTTTTAAAATTTCTATTGAAGCATCAACTGAGTCTGGATGGAAAAAAGTTGTTGGTAAGAATGGAGTAACTCTTGGAATGTCTACATATGGTAAAAGTGGACCATATAAAGAAGTTTATAAATTATTTAATCTCACAAGTGATGAAGTGGTAAAAATAGTAAAAGAAAATGTACTTAAATAATTGGACAAATGTCTAATTTAAAAATTTTTTCAGAAAATATAAAAATAAATAGCAAACGAGTTATAGTTAGACTAGACCTTAACGTACCAATTAGTAAATCAAGCATAGAAGACAGCACAAGAATAGA
>CACGHX010000040.1 GCA_902573065.1 uncultured Pelagibacteraceae bacterium
CGAAAGATCTAAATATTATTGGGAAGTATATCCTCCACTAGGTTTTATGTATTTAAGTGCAGCGATAAAAAATGAAATTAAAGATATAGATATAAAAGTTTTAGATTTACATATTGAGAGCATAAAAAAATCACAAAACAACGAGGAAGTACATTGGCTTAATATGACAAAAGATATGGTCGAGAAATTTAAACCAGATATGATAGCAATAAGTGTAATGTTTGGTGCATCTTTCGAATCTGCCCAAATGATTGGTCAATATTTAAGAAAAGAATACCCAAATACAGTAATAGCATCAGGAGGTGTTCATGTGACAGGTATTGTTAAAGAAAAAAATAACGGTTTAGACTTTAACGATTTTGTAATCATCAAGGAGTCAGAAAAACATTTCCCACAACTTATTAAATATTTAAACCTCGAAACTGATTTAGTAAACGGAGTTATTCCAATTAAGACGACAAAAGTTAGAAAAAAAGAACATTTTACTGGTGATACTGACCCAGTAGAACACGTAGATGAACTTCCAATACCAGACTACGGCATAGTTGATATTAAAAACTATTATAAACACGGTATCTTATCCGCGGCGCAGACTGTAGCATATGATACTCCACTAGCAACAATGCAGACAGTAAGAGGCTGTACTGCGAGATGTACTTTTTGTAGCGTAAGAAATTTTAATGGGTTTGGAGTTAGAACCCATTCACCTGATAGAGTTTTAAAAGAAATTGAATTACTTTACAAGAAATTTGGTATTAGACATATAGACTTCGTTGATGATGATTTTACAGTTTCACGATCAAGAGTAATTGAAATATGTAAAATGTTGATCAAAAGAAAATATAATTTAACCTGGTCTATAGGCAATGGAATTAGGCTAGGAACTTTGGATGATGAACTTTTAACTTATATGGCTGACTCAGGTTGTACCTATTTTTCATTGGGAATAGAAAGTGGGGATGACAAGATGTTAAAAGAGATGAAAAAACCGTTAACATTAAAAATTCTAAATAAAAAAGCACCTCTATTAGAAAGACATACTAGAATATATTACAGGGCAAATTTTATAACAGGTTATCCGGACGAAACACCAGAACAACTTAATAGAACATTTGAATGCGCAAAAAATTACAGCTGGGATTGGTGTTTATTCTCTTTATGCAAACCTCTGCCTGATACTGAACTTTACAACAAGCTTTTAGAAAATAAATTTGAGGATACAAAGTTTGCAAGTGGAAAGAAAACAAATGAGTCTTACAATTTCCAAGAACATGCTGGTATCGTTGCAGATGAAGAAAGAAAAATTTTCGAGCTTACATATAATAAAAATTTGGAAATAAATTTTAAGTTAAATAAAAATTTGCAAGGAAGACATGTTAAACGAGCAATAAGCGATTTTGAGAGGGTAACCAAACTTTCAGAAAACCATGCGTTTGCATGGAATTGTTTGGCAATTGGGTATGAGAAGATATTTTTGCAGCTTTTTTTCTTTCTAAAATTTTGATTTTTGTTTGGGGTTTTTTTTGATTTCTTGAGTCAACACCATTTGAGATAAATAAAATATTTACTTTTATTCCTTTTTTTGACAATTTTGCAATCGTTCCTCCACAACCCAAAACTTCATCATCAGGGTGTGCAGCAATTACCAATACTGAGTTTTTATCTTTTATCATTTTAAATTTTTTAATTTCCACATTTTTTCTGCTGTCTTCCAGTCCTCAATAGTATCAATGTCATGTATTCTCCAAGTTGGTATTTCTACAATTGTAGAATTTTTTGCAAAAATTGGTTTTTCTTTTAACCAAGACTCAGATCTACCCCAATAAAATTGTCCAGCGTCATGATATGTATCAAAAATATCTTGTGTCCTTTTTTTATAATACTTAGAAAATAACATTTTAAGTCCGTTAAATCTATTTTTCTTAAAAGATCTAAATATTGTTGAATTAAACCTCCCGCCTGAAAAAACATAATCCCAATTTTTTTTTTTTATTTTTTTATAACCTGTAATTAGATCTTTTGGATTTAAATATGCAGCAGTAGG